>NZ_CDROCK010000020.1:0-101428 GCF_977020205.1 Pseudomonas sp. AIG
GGTGATGCTGGGGGAATTGGCGGTGAATCAGGCATTGGAGCACGTCGCGGGAGTGGCCCCCCCCCCTGCCCCCCCCCCTTTTTGCGGGACCGCCGGCCGCTGTTCCCGACATGATGCATCGCTGCCCGCCTCTCTATAGATGAGGCGGCAACTCACAAACTTTTCACATTCTCTTCGTAATACTCCGCCCCATTCTGGCCGTACCTTTGTGTGCGGCCTCCGTTCGTCGGCTTCATGGATGTTCCGGCGGTGGTTGTAACGAGTGAGCTGGAGCGCCGAATGGCATTGTTCAAACGCAGCAAAACGACTGCGACAGGTTTCGACTGGGCCGGACTTCTCTGGCTGTTTGTATTCTTCTGGTACTTCTCGGGTATCACCCAACTGCTGATCCAACTGACCGGCACCTCCGGCTTCAGCGGCTTCCGTCAGGCGTTCTTCATGAGTGCGCTGTGGCTGGCGCCGATGCTGCTGTTCCCCAAACGCACCAAACTGCTCGCCGCCGTGATCGGCGTGGTGCTGTGGGCCTGCTCGATGGCCAGTCTCGGCTATTTCTTCATCTATCAGCAGGAATTCTCGCAAAGCGTCATCTTCATCATGTTCGAGTCGAACATTTCTGAAGCTGGCGAATACATGACCCAGTATTTCGCCTGGTGGATGGTCGCGGCGTTCCTCGCGCACACCGCGTTCGCCTACTTCCTGTGGACGCGTCTGCGCCCGGTGTACATGCCCCGTGGCCGTGCGATGGTCGCCGCCGCTGCGATCGTGATCGCGGTGGTTGGCTATCCGCTGGTCAAACAGACCCTGCGCATGGGCTCCTTCGCCCAAGGCTTCGAAAAATTCGAAACCCGCATCGAGCCTGCAGTGCCATGGCAGATGGCCGTGGCCTATCACCGTTATCTGGATACCCTCGCCGACATGCAGGGCATGCTGCATAACGTGAGCAAGATTCCACCGCTGAAAAACCTCAAGGACGCCTCGGCCGACCAACCGAAGACCCTGGTGCTGGTGATCGGTGAATCGACCAACCGTCAGCGCATGAGCCTCTACGGTTATCAGCGCAACACCACGCCGGAACTGGACAAGCTCAAGGATCAACTGGCGGTGTTCGACAACGTCGTCACGCCGCGTCCGTACACCATCGAAGCGTTGCAGCAAGTGCTGACCTTCGCTGACGAAGAGCATCCGGATCTGTACCTGTCGACGCCGTCGCTGGTCAGCATGATGAAACAGGCGGGTTACAAGACCTTCTGGATCACCAACCAGCAGACCATGACCAAGCGCAACACCATGCTCACGACCTTCTCCGAGCAGGCCGACGAGCAGGTGTACCTGAACAACAACCGCAACCAGAATGCCGCGCAATACGATGGCGACGTGATCGAGCCGTTCAACAAGGCCCTGGCTGACGCGGCACCGCGCAAACTCATCGTTGTGCATTTGCTCGGCACGCACATGAGCTACCAGTACCGCTATCCGCCGACGTTCGACAAGTTTCAGGATCGCAACGGCGTGCCACCGGGTGTGCGTGATGATCAGGTACCGACCTACAACAGCTACGACAATGCCGTGCTGTACAACGACTTCGTGGTGTCGAGCCTGATCAAGGATTACGCCAAATCCGATCCGAACGGCTTCCTGCTGTACCTCTCCGACCACGGTGAAGACGTGTTCGACTCGGTGGGCCACAAGACCCTGGGCCGCAACGAAAACAAACCGACCGCGCCGATGTACACCATCCCGTTCATGGCCTGGGCGTCGCCGAAGTGGAAGGAAAGCCACGACTGGAACTTCGCCGGTGATCTGGATCGCCCGTACAGCAGCTCGCACTTGATCCACACCTGGGCCGACCTCGCCGGTTTGAGCTTCGATGAACTCGACCGCAGCAAGAGCCTGGTCAGCGACAGCTTCAAGGCGCGGCCATTGCTGATCGGCGATCCGTACCAGACTGAACAGCGCGCGCTGATCGACTTCAGTTTGATGAAGCCGAAAAAGCCCGACGCAGCACCGGCGGGTGTCGCGCAGCAGTAAAACCAGAAGGGGCCGGAAACGGCCCCTTTTTTCATGTCCACCGCAAGCGAAGTGCGTTATCAGGGACAGACCACCTTTCCCCCAGAGATTCGCGCGACTTTTCGCGTTTTAAACTGGAATGTTTAAAAGACACCTTCAGACACGTCTCTGAGGCTACAAATTCTTGCGCCATTGCCTACAGCTACGCCAGAATCCGCCGGCTTGTGCGCCTTGGGGTCGGGTTCTATTGTGGGTCGGTCGCTGACGAATCAGCGATCGGGTTTAGCAGCTCGGCAACTTTCAAGGCACGCGAGTCCCGCCATTACGTTATGGCGGCTTTGCGTGGGGCACTTCGGTGCGCCGGGATCCTTGAGCCTGGTCTGCTAACCCGCGTACAGCCGCCACCCTATCCGTTTAGCAGCGATGGATGACGGCTCCACATCTCAAGGAGCTTTACCATGATCAAACCAACACCCAACCCACCCGAAACCGACCTCGCCTCCCCCTACGAATCCCTCGACTCAAAAAAGCTCAACGACGCCGCCGAACGCGCCCTCGATCACTACCTCTGCCCACCCGGCTCCACCCCACCGCCCCGCAAAACCCGCCGCATGTACGCCGTTACCGCGGACTTCAAAAACGAGGAGCTGCTGGCCGATGCCAGCGAAACACTCGCTTCAGCCAGAACTATCGCCCATGACTTCGCCCACCTCATACCGGCGTCGCAGCGCAGGACGCTGTTGGGGATCGCGCAACTGATCATGCTCGGCGAGCTGGCGGTGAATCGGGTGATGGATAATCTGGAGGTGCCGCAGTAGCGGGCCTTGATGATCGTTCCCACGCTCTGCGTGGGAATGCCTCAACGGACGCTCCGCGTTCGGCTCTGGATGGGACGCAGAGCGTCCCGGGCTGCATTCCTTTGCTGCGCATGGGGACGATCAACACCGGCAAGATCAAAAAGATCGCAGCCTTCGGCAGCGCCTACACCGCCCCCTGTAGGAGATGCCGAAGGCTGCGATCTTTTGATTTTAAAGTGACGAGGGCTATCGGTTATTCAACGGGCTCAATGCTCGTTAGCGCACCAATAGTGTGATAATTTGCGCAAATCCGACCATTCTCCGGAGGCCCGCTCATGGCAACCGTACGAAAAACCATCACCGTGACTGACCAGCAAGACCACTGGATCAAAGCCCAGATCGAAGCTGGTCATTACACCAACGACAGCGAATACATCCGCGATCTGATCCGTCGAGAACAGGAGCGAAACGCCGAGCTGGAAACCATCCGGGCGGCGCTTCGGGAAGGTGAGTCCAGTGGGACACCTCGCCCCTTCGATCCTAAGGCATTCAAGAAGAGAATGTTAAGCGGACATGGCTGAATATCGTCTTACCCCTGCGGCGGAGGGTGACCTTGAGGCGATCTGGAGTTATACGGCTCAGCAATGGGGGCTGGATCAGGCCAATCGCTACATCGACATCATTACCGCAGCCTTCGAGCAATTAGCCGAGCGCCCCAAAACGGCGCCGGCCTGCGACGCAATCCGCCCCGGTTATCGGCGCTGCAGTGTGGAACGCCACATGATCTATTTTCGGATCACCGCGTATGGCATCGCGATTATCAGGGTTCTGCATGATCGGATGGAAGCGCAGCGTAATCTCTGACAAAGACTCGCATTTCGCTGGATACGATGGTGGGCTGGTACCCGTAAGATCAAAAGATCGCAGCCTTCGGCAGCTCCTACAAAGATCAGCGTTATCAGGGACAGACCGCCTTTCCCCCCAGATCTTCGCCCGACTTTTCGTTTTTTAAACTGGAGTGTTTAAAAGACACCTCCAGACACGCCTTCAAGGCTACAAATTCTTGCGCCATTGCCTACAGCTACGCCAGAATCCGCCGGCTTGTGCGCCTTGGGGGCGGGTTCTATTGTGGTGCGGTCGCTGACGAATCAGCGATCGGGTTTCGCAGCCCGGATCAATCAAGGCGCACAGCGCTCCAGTTCATTGCCATCAACGATTAATGGCAATGGTGCTTAATGGCGGCTGTGCGCGGGATACCTTCGGGTATGCCGGGTACCTTGATTCCCGGTCTGCGAACCTGCGTACAGCTGCCACCTCTCTTCGTTTCGCAGCGAAATGTGGCGGCTTCAATAATCAAGGAGCTTCACATGATCAAACCAACGCCAAACCCGCCCGAAACCGACCTCGCCTCCCCCTACGAATCCCTCGATTCAAAAAAACTCAACGAAGCCGCCGAACGCGCGCTCGATCACTACCTCTGCCCACCCGGCTCAACACCACCGCCACGCAAAACCCGCCGGATGTACGCCGTTACCGCCGACTTCAAAAACGAGGAACTGCTGGCCGACGCCAGCGAAACACTCGCCTCAGCCAGAACAATCGCCCATGATTTCGCCCATCTCATACCCGCGTCGCAGCGCAGAACGCTGTTGGGGATCGCGCAACTGATCATGCTCGGCGAACTGGCGGTGAATCGGGTGATGGATAATCTGGAATTGCCGGATTAGTTCGGGTACAGATCGTTCCCACGCTCTGCGTGGGAATGCAGCCCGGGACGCTCTGCGTTCCTTCCGAAGCCGAACGCGGAGCGTCCGTTGAGGCATTCCCACGCGGAGCGTGGGAACGATCAATTCGGGACAGGCCCAAGGGCTGTGATCTTTTTTTAAGAAAAGTGGCGGAAGGCAGCCGGAGTCGAACCTGCCCGGGAACGGATGCCGTCCCCAACCGGGTTTGAAGCCCGGCCGCGCCACCGGGCGCGATTGCCTTCCTTGAACTCATTGTGCGCAAGCGTTGGCCAGCGCGTTGTCGGGGCGGATCTGGCGGGATTCGCCGAGGCGTCGGGTCAGGCCGACGCGGTCGAAGTATTCGAGGTACTGAATACAGCGTTTGCGACCCAAGCCTAGCGCATCGCGGAAGGTTGTCACCTGGATCTGCGGATTTTCCTTGGCGAGTTGGAGCAACACGTTGGCCATTTGGCGCAGTTGCACGTCACTCAAGAACAGGTCGCGCACCACCTGATGCATCAGACCGAGCCGCGCCAGTTTGCGTAGCAGCAGGCGTACGATGGCGTCGTCCTGCCCGAGCATTTTCGCGATGTCGCGCACCCATGGCGGGTCGAAACCGGCTTGTTCGAACAACGGCTGCAATCCTAGCCAGAGGCTTTCGTCCTCGGCATTCAAGCGCACTTGATGATCCGGTAAATGCAGCCATGGCCCGCTTGCCTGAATCGATCCGGCGGTGAGCAATTCATCCATCAAACTGACAAACGTCGAACGCTCCAGCGCCAGACCACTGAAGCGCCGCAGGCGATCGCGGTCCGGGCCCATCTGATCGGGCTCCAGTTCATGGAACTGCGCCAGTTGTTCCAACAGGGTGAACTTCAGTTGCGCCCAGCGTTGCACGTTGAACAGCAGCGGGCCTTGACGTGTGTCGATGAAGCGGACGTTTTCCGCTAATGCCCAAGTCGAGCGTGGGCGATTGAATTGGCGCTCCAGCCGCAACGGGTCGAGGCCGCCCGCGCTGTAGTTGAGCAGTACGGGCAAGACCTGTTCGAACTCGTCGCCCGAAACCAAGGCGCGCAATTGCGCCAAACGTTCCGGGCTGCGACGTTGTCGCGACGGGGCGAACGGATCGAGGACCTGTCCCCCCCCGAGGGTACGTTGCGCGCTCTGGTCGCGCAGGATCAATCGATCGCCCTTCACCGCGTGCACCGGCGCATTGATCAGCAGTTGCGCAAACATGCGCTCACCAGGATTTAGGCGCGGGCCTTCGAGCAAGGCCACCCGAGCGATGACATCTTGCGTGCCGAGATGCACATGCACCGGGTGAAAGTGTTCGAAGGTGCGCTCGCCAGGCAGCAGTTGAAAGTCGATGTCGACCCGTTGTGTCGGCGCGTGCAGCCACTCGCTAAGCAACCACTGGCCGCGATGGATCTGCGCCAGTTCAAGACGCTCGCCGCTGATATTCAAAGCCACTCGCTGCCCGGCGAAAGCCTGTTCGGCGGGTTGATTTTGCGCGTGCAAGCCGCGAACCCGGACCGATTTGCCGGAAGGTCCGAGCAACAGTTTGTCGCCGACTGAAACAGTGCCCGACAACGCCGTGCCGGTCACCACAATCCCCGCACCGGCAACGCTGAACGCACGGTCGATGGCCAGACGAAAACCACCTTCACGGCTACGCTCGTGCACCTCGCTTTGCGTCTGCAACAACACCTCGCGCAGTGCCTCAATGCCCTGCCCGCTCAGGCTCGACACGGTCAGGATCGGCGCCTCGGCAAACGGCCCCGGGGCCAGCAGATCGAGCACCTGGCGCTGCACCTCTTCCACCCTGCCCGCCTCGACCCGATCGCATTTGCTGATCGCCACCAAAGCGCGCGGAATGCCGAGCAATTCGACAATCGCCAGATGCTCGCGGGTCTGCGGCATCACGCCGTCGTCCGCCGCGACCACCAGCAGCACCAGATCAATGCCTTGGGCGCCGGCGAGCATGTTGTGGGTGAATTTCTCGTGGCCCGGGACGTCGATAAACCCGGTCAGGCCGGCGCCGGGTTCAAGTTCGGCATAGAGATAACCAAGGTCGATGGTCATCCCGCGTTCGCGTTCCTGCGGGCGGCGGTCGCCGGTCTGTCCGGTCAGGGCTTGCAGCAGCGACGTCTTGCCGTGGTCGATGTGCCCCGCCGTGCCGACAATCACGGGTCGACCTGCAGCTGCGGCAATTGCGCAAGCCACGCCGGCTCATCGTCGAGCTGACGCAGATCCAGCCACAACGCGTCGTCGTCGATGCGCCCGAGCACCGGGATCGGCAAGGCTCGTAACGCGGCTTCCAGACTCAACAGGCAACGCCCGCGCAAGCGCTTGGAGACTTGCGGGCGACAACACAGCGCCGCACTCGGCAAACGCGCCACCGGTTGGCTGCCGCTGCCGATCATGCCCAAGGCCTCGACTGCACTGACCTGCCAAACCGACCCCAGGATTTCAGCCATCAAGGGCCGCAAGCGTGAGGCCTGCGCGAAGATATCGGCTTGCGGGCGCGTCAACAGCCGCAGACTCGGCAGACGTTCTGCGAGGCGATCCGGATCGCGATACAACCCCAGCACTGCCTCCAGTGCCGCCAAGGTCAACTTGTCCACCCGCAATGCGCGTTTCAGTGGGTTCTTCTTGATCTTCGCGATCAGCTCTTTGCGCCCCACAATCAACCCGGCCTGCGGGCCGCCGAGCAATTTATCGCCGCTGAAGGTGACGATGTCCGCGCCATCCAGCAGCGCTTGCCGCACCGTCGGTTCGGCCGGCAACCCCCAACGGGTCAGATCCAGCAGGCTGCCGCTGCCCAGATCCTCCAGCAACGGCAAGCCATGTCGATGGGCCAGCTCGGCCAGTTCAGCAGTCGGCACCCGTGCGGTAAATCCTTCGATGCTGTAGTTGCTCGCGTGCACGCGCATGATCAAACCGCTGCGCGGGCTGATCGCCGCTTCGTAGTCGCGAGCATGGGTGCGATTGGTCGTACCGACTTCATGCAGGCGCACGCCAGCGCGGGCCATGATGTCGGGGATGCGGAACGCGCCGCCGATTTCGATCAACTCACCGCGCGAGATGATGCCTTCCTTGCGTACGCCCAGACTGTTCAGCGTCAGCAGCACGGCGGCGGCATTGTTGTTGACCACGGTGACGGCTTCGGCGCCGGTCAGTTCGCGGATCAGGCCTTCGATCAGATCATCGCGATCACCGCGTTTGCCGCTGGCCAGATCGAATTCCAGATTGAGCGGATAACGTGCGGCCATTTGCACGGCGTCGATGGCTTCGTCCGGCAACAAGGCGCGACCGAGGTTGGTGTGCAGGACGGTGCCGGTGAGGTTAAAGACTCGGCGCACGTTGCTGCGCTGTTGTTGGACCAGGCGTTCACCGACGCGGCCAGCGAGCACTTCGGGGCTGATTTCAATCGCCGACAATTGCCCGTTCAACACGCTGGGACGCAGCTCATCGAGCAACTGACGCAAACTCGCCAGCAACGACTCACGCCCGTGACGCTCAAGCAAAGGCACACACGCCGGATGACGCAACACACCATCAATGGAAGGTAACCGCAGGGACATCAGCCACTCCTGGAGACAGATCACTGCGCCCCGCAGTGAAAACCAAGAGTGTAGACGCTCACTTCATTCGTCTCCCGGGGCCAGCAACAGATTCGGCGCCAGGCGCTGATAACCGTCCTGCGCCAGACGCATGTCCAGCAGCAGACTGCTCAAATCAGCCGACAACGCCTCCGCATCGGCATCGTTTTCCAGATACACCAGCTTCAGATAACTGTTACAACCCGGACAGACCTCCGCCCTTAACGGCGCCTGATTGGCGGCGTGGCGATCATCCTCAAGGCTGAAATAATCCAGCCCCTTACTCGACTCGCAGTACACACACTTGACCCGCACCACATGCCATTCACACGCACACAGCGAACACACCAGATATCGCAAACCGTTGTGCTTGCCGCGATGGCGGATCACCCCGGCCATCGCCGGCGAACCACAGGCCGGGCATTGGCTGAGGCTGTCGCCGGGTTTGAGTTGCAGATTCGGCGCGCTGAGCAGCCAGTGACTCCAGGCCACTTGCAGCGCCGCGCCAAGAAACGGCACCAGTTGCGCCGGCACCATCGAATACTGGCCGCTGATCAATGCCACGGCCCAAGAGCGCAATTGGCCCGTGCTGGCGGCGCGCAGCGTGTCCACCGCTTCAACAACAGCAGGCTGCCCCAAAGGCTCATAACGCTGAAGAAAAGCCTCGAGATAAGCCTGCCAGCCCTCTTCGCGCACCAAGGTATCAGCCGCAAACGGCGGCAAACCATGCTGCTGACAGGCTTCAATCCTTTGCTGATCAAACGGTGCCGTCAGCGGCGGATCGTCGAAGACCTGCTGCTGCACCCGGCACAACCCGGCGATCAAACGCAAGTACTCGGCCAACGGGTGCCCTTGCGCCAAAAACTCTAGTCGATCAGCCCGCAGCGCAAACAGATTCGATGGCGGCAGATACAGAAACGGCGGCGAACTCGCTGCCGCTTCAATTTCCCCAGGTTCCAGAATGGTTGGCAAACGTCAGCCCTTTTTGGTGATCGGTCGTTCCGGCACGTCCGGTTGGCGTTCATCGCGGGTGATGTCGCGATACCAGAGTTCATGGTGTTTCTTCGCCCAGGCGCGGCTGACCCAGCCATGCATCATCGCGTCCACCGAGCCCTTGATCCACAGCCCGGCGTAGATGTGAATGATGATGCTCAGCACTAGAATGAACCCGGCCAGCGCATGCAGGAGCATCGCCCAGCGAATCACGGTGATGCCGAAATACGCACTGAAATACGCGCGCCAGATCACTAGCCCGGTGAACAGCAATCCGAGCATGCACAGCAGTAAAGTCCAGAACAGCATCTTCTGCCCAGCGTTGTATTTGCCCACGGGCGGTACGCTTTCTTCATCGTTGACCAGTACTCGATCAATACGGCGCATCCACTTCCAGTCGTTGTCGATAAAGAAGTTCGCACGCCAGAAACGCAACACCAGGCCGAGGAACAAGACAAACATGGCGATGCCCATGAACGGATGCAGAATCCGCGTCCACGGGCCGCCGCCGAACAGGTTGCTCAGCCAGAACAGCGACGGATGAAACAACGCCAGCCCGGACAGCCCGGCCATGAAAAACAGGATCGCCACCAGCCAGTGATTGGTGCGCTGGTTGGCGGTGTAGCGCAGGATCGTCTTGTTGCTCATGGCCGCTCCTCCCCGCGTGGATCGAAGGTGTGCACCGCCGGGTCAACGACATGCACCGAGGTGTCGGGTGGCGTTGGATGTTCATCTTCTTCGACGCGATTCGGGCCGATGCGCACGTAATGGAAGAACCCGGCCAATACCGCCGCGCCCATGGCCAGCAGGCCCAGAGGTTTGCTGATGCCTTTCCACAACCCCACCAACGGACTGATCGCCGGATCCTGCGGCAGGTTGGCGTAGATCGTCGGCGTATCGGCGTGGTGCAACACGTACATCACATGCGTGCCGCCAACACCGGCCGGGTCATACAAACCGGCGTTTTCGAAGCCACGGCTTTTCAGATCGACGATGCGTTCGGCGGCGTGTTCCTTCATGTCTTCCTTGGTGCCGAAGACGATGGCGCCGGTCGGGCAGGTTTTTACGCAGGCGGGTTCCAGCCCTACTGCCACGCGATCCGAGCACAAGGTGCACTTGTAAGCCTTGTGATCCTTCTGCGAGATACGCGGAATATTGAACGGGCAACCGGTGATGCAATAACCACAACCGATGCAGTGATCCTGATCGAAATCGACGATGCCGTTGGCGTGCTTGATGATCGCGCCGGGGCTCGGGCACGCCGCCAGACAACCCGGCTCGGCGCAGTGCATGCAGCCGTCCTTGCGGATCAGCCATTCGAGGTTGCCGGCGTCGGTTTCATGCTCGGTGAAGCGCATCAACGTCCAGGTTTCGGCGCTCAGGTCTTGCGGGTTGTCGTAGGTGCCGTGGTTGTGGCCGACCTCGTCGCGCAACTCGTTCCATTCCGAGCAGGCGACCTGACAGGCTTTGCAGCCGATGCATTTGGTGGTGTCGATCAGCTTGGCCACCGCTTCCTGATTCCTCACGGACGGCGGCACCGTGGTAGTGGCCGAGCGGGCAATGATGTCTTGGCTGGCCATTTAAAGATTCTCCATCAGAGCTTCTCCACGTTGACCAGGAATGACTTGGATTCCGGGGTCTGTGTATTGCCATCGCCGAGGAACGGCACCAGGGTGTTGGTCAAATAACCGTGACGCGTCAGGCCGGTGAAACCCCAGTGCAGCGGGATGCCGATCTGATGCACGACCTGGCCGTTGACCTGCAGCGGCCGGATCCTTTTCGTCACCACCGCCACCGCTTCGATAAAGCCACGTTTGCAACTGACCCGTACGCGATCACCGGCAGCGATGCCCTTCTCTTTCGCCAGCACTTCACCGATTTCGACGAACTGCTCGGGTTGAGCAATCGCGTTCAACTTGCAGTGCTTGCTCCAGAAGTGGAAATGCTCGGTGAGCCGGTAACTGGTGCCGGCGTACGGGAAGTCCTTGGCCTCGCCGAGGGTTTCCCAGACCGAATCGAAGATCCGCGCCGCCGGGTTGCTGGTGGCTTTCTTGTTCTGCGGGTGCAGCGGGTTGATGCCGATTGGCGTTTCGAACGGCTCGTAGTGCTCGGGGAATGGCCCTTCATTCATCTTGTCGACGGCGAAGAATCGCGCGACGCCTTCGGGGTTCATGATGAACGGGTTCATCCCGGCTTCCGGCGGTACGTCGGCTTTGTAGTCCGGCACATCGGTGCCGCCCCAGGCCTTGCCATTCCACCACACCAGGCGTTTTTTCGGGTCCCACGGTTTACCGGAGACGTCTGCCGAAGCGCGGTTATAGAGAATCCGCCGGTTGGCCGGCCACGCCCACGCCCAGCCCAGATGCTGATGCATGCCAAACGGGTCGCTGTTGTCGCGGCGGGCCATTTGGTTACCGACCTCGGTCCAGCTACCGGCGAAGATCCAGCAGCCGGACGCGGTGCTGCCGTCATCCTTGAGCAAGCCGAACCCGGCCAGTTGGGTGCCGGCCTTGACCGCCACACCCGTGGCATCGGTGAAATCAGCCACCGCGCTGCCGTTGATTTCCTTGGCCAGTTCCTCCGGCGAAGGTTCGTCGGGGATCTTGTACGGCCAGGTCAGTTTTAGTAGCGGATCAGGGAATTTGCCGCCCTCGGCCTGGTAACGCTTGCGCAGGCGCAGGAACAATTCGCTCATGATGCGAATGTCGGTCTGCGCTTCGCCCGGGCCATCGGCGCCTTTCCAGTGCCATTGCAACCAGCGACTGCTGTTGACCAGCGAGCCGTCCTCCTCGGCAAAACACGTGGTCGGCAGGCGAATGACTTCGGTCTGGATCTCCGCGCTTTTCACATCGTTGTACGGCCCGACGTTGTGCCAGAACTCCGACGTCTCGGTGGCCAGCGGATCCATCACCACCAGCCATTTCAGTTTCGCCAGTGCGCCCATCACGCGGTTTTTGTCCGGCAGCGCGGCGATCGGGTTGAAGCCTTGGCAGAAGTAGCCGTTGACCTTGCCTTGGCTCATCAGGTCGAACATTTTCAAGACGTCGTAGTTGGGAATGTCGAGTTTCGGCAAATGGTCGTAGCACCAATTGTTTTCGGCAGTGGCGTTGGCGCCGTACCACGACTTCATCAGGCTGACGTGGAATTTGCTGTAGTTCTGCCAGTAAGACAGTTGCCCCGGGCGCAGCGGAACTTGCGTGCGTTTATGGATGAACTGACCGTAGTCCTGCTCGCTGTCGCTGGCCAATGTCAGGTATCCCGGCAGCGCATTGGAGAGCAAGCCAAGGTCGGTCAGGCCTTGAATGTTGGAGTGCCCACGCAAGGCGTTGACGCCGCCGCCGGGCATGCCGACGTTGCCCAGCAGCAGTTGCACCATCGCCGCGCTGCGGATGATCTGCGCGCCGATCGAGTGCTGCGTCCAGCCGAGGGCGTAGAGAATCGTCATGGTCTTGCCCGGAATCGAGCAGGTGGCGATTTCGTCCCAGATTTTCTGCATGGCGTCGACCGGCATGCCACAGATCTGGCTGGCGAGGTCGATGTTGTAGCGGCTGTAATGCGCCTTCATCAATTGATAGACGCAGCGCGGGTCTTGCAGGGTCGGGTCGACTTTGGCGAAGCCGTCGTCGCCCATCTCGTAGCCCCAACCGGACTTGTCGGTGTAGCTGCGCTTGGCGACGTCGTAGCCGCTGAAGATACCGTCTTCGAAGCCATAGCCTTCTTTGACGATGAACGAGACGTCGGTGTAATTGCGCACGTACTCGTGCTGGATTTTGTCCTCGGTCAGCAGGTAATTGATCAGCCCGCCCATGAAGGCGATGTCGGTGCCGGTGCGGATCGGCGCGTAATAGTCGGCCACCGAAGCGGTGCGGGTAAAACGCGGATCAACCACAATCAGCCGCGCAGCGTTGTGCGCTTTGGCCTCGGTCACCCATTTGAAGCCGCACGGATGCGCTTCTGCGGCGTTGCCCCCCATCACCAGGATCAGATTCGCGTTGGCGATATCGGTCCAGGTGTTGGTCATGGCTCCACGGCCGTACGTCGGGGCAAGACTTGCCACCGTCGGGCCGTGTCAGACACGCGCCTGGTTATCGAACCCCAGCATGCCGAGACTGCGAATCACCTTCTGGGTGATGTAACCGGCTTCGTTGGACGCCGCCGATGCGGCGAGGAACCCGGTGCTCAGCCAGCGATTCACCGTTTGCCCGTTGGCATTTTGTTCGATGAAGTTGGCGTCGCGGTCGGTCTTCATCAGGTCGACGATGCGATCGAGTGCTTCGTCCCAACTGATCCGCGTCCATTCACTACTGCCCGGCTTGCGCGTTTGCGGGTAGAGCAAACGGCCGGGGCTGTGAATGAAGTCGAGCAGGCCTGCGCCTTTCGGGCAAAGGGTGCCGCGGTTGACCGGGTGGTCGGCGTCGCCCTCGATGTGAATGATGCTTTGCGCTACGTTCTTCGCTCCATCGCCCTGGCTGTACATGATCAAACCGCAGCCGACCGAGCAATACGGGCAGGTGTTGCGGGTTTCATGGGTGTGGGCAAGCTTGAAGTGGCGCACCTGCTCGGCGAAGGCCAGCGTCGGGGCCATGCCCAACGCGCCCAGGCTCGAGCCTGCAAGGCCGATACCGGCGACCTTGAAGAACTGACGACGGCTGAGATCCATCGTGCACTCCTGATCAGGTGGAACCCGGTACTTGAGCCGGGTTTTATCTGGACAATCACGGTTGCGGCAGACAAGTGCCGACCTTTTCACTGTAGACAATGACCACACAATCTGTGTGAAAACCGACCGTCGGCCGTTTGTCAGGTCTTTAACTGAAGACCACCAAACCCTGTGGGAGCGAGCTTGCTCGCGAAAGCGGTGTGTCATTCGACATCGATGCTGACTGACACGACGCCTTCGCGAGCAAGCTCGCTCCCACATGGGCAGCGTAAGGCTTAGAATGGCGTCCAAGACCATTCCCGCCTTCACGAGACCGCGCATGACTTTCGATTTTGATCAGCTGTTCGACCGCCACAACACCGGCAGCACCAAGTGGAGCCGCTATTCGGCCGACGTGTTGCCGATGTGGGTCGCTGATATGGATTTCGCCGCGCCGCCAGTGGTGATCGCGGCGCTGCAGCAACGCCTGCTGCATCCGCTGGTGGGCTACAGCGTGGCGCAGGACAACCTGCGCGAAGCCATCGTCGCCGACCTCTGGAACAAGTTTTCCTGGAAGGTCAAACCGCAAGAGCTGATCTTCCTGCCGGGCGTCGAGTCCGGCTTCAACATGGCTTTGAAAGCGCGGGGCCCCCCACAACAGAACGTCGTGGTGCAAGTGCCGAACTACCCGCCACTGCGCCATGCGCCGGGGCATTGGGGCTTGAACAAGGTTGAGCTGGAATTCGACGCGCAGGCTGACGGTACTTACTTGACGCCGCTCGACGTGCTGCGTGAATCGCTCAACGGTGGCGGCGCGTTGCTGCTGAGCAATCCGCACAACCCGATCGGCAAAGTGTTTGGCCGTGAAGAGCTGCAAGCCGTGGCCGACATCTGTGCGGCGCAGGACGCGTGGATCATCTCCGACGAAATCCACGCCGAGCTGTGCTTCGACGGTCGCGTGCACATTCCGACCGCCTCGTTGAGCGCGGAGATCGCCGAGCGCACGATCACCCTGATGTCGGCGAGCAAGGCCTACAACATCGCAGGCCTGAAGACTTCGTTCATGATCATCCAGAACGCCGCGCTGCGCGAACGCGTCAATCACGCCCGTTGTGGCATGGTCGACAGCGTCAACCCGCTGGGCATGGAAGCCACCCGCGTGGCTTACAGCGAAGGTGCGCCGTGGCTGGCCGAGCTGAAAACCTACCTGCAGGCCAACCGTGACTGGTTGGTGGAAGCGGTGCGCAACCGCTTGCCGGGCGTAAGCATTAATGTGCCGCAGGGCACCTATCTGGCGTGGCTGGATTGCTCGGCGCTGGATCTGGACAACCCGCAGCAGTTCTTCCTTGAGCAGGGCAAGGTTGGCCTCAGCGCCGGTCTGGACTTCGGCGATCAACACCAGCAGTTCGTGCGCCTGAACTTCGGCTGCCCGCGCTCGTTGCTGGAAGAAGGCATCGCCCGCATGGAACGCGCCCTGACTACACGCAATACCTGAAACCTCAGATGATCCCCTGTGGGAGCGAGCTTGCTCGCGAAAGCGGTGGTTCAGTCAACATTGACGTTGGCTGACACTCCGCCTTCGCGAGCAAGCTCGCTCCCACATTGGTTTTGCATTTCCAAGTCGGAAAATGCAGTGGAAATCCGATCGAACTCACGGCAAACACACCGGGTCAACCGCCCATACCTGCCCTGAGACCTCGGAGACCCGCGATGACCGACTATCCAAAACCACCCTTCCCCAAACAAGCCCAAGCCGTGCCTGGTGCCCAAGGCAAAATGCAGCCCTATCCCGATTGCGGTGAGCAAAGCTATGTCGGTTCAGGCCGACTGGCCGGCAAGATTGCCCTGATCACCGGCGCCGACAGCGGCATTGGCCGCGCCGTGGCCATCGCATTCGCCCGGGAAGGCGCCGACGTCGCTGTGGCCTATTTGAATGAACACGAAGACGCCAAGGAAACCGCACGCTGGGTCGAACAAGCCGGGCGTCAGTGTCTGTTGTTGCCCGGCGATATCGCGCAGAAATCCCACTGCCAAGCCCTGGTCGACAAAACCGTCGAGCGCTTTGGCCGCATCGATGTGCTGGTCAACAACGCCGCGTTCCAGATGACCCACGAAACCTTCGAAGAAATCCCCGACGAAGAATGGGTGATGACCTTCGACGTCAACATCACTGCGATCTTCCGGCTGTGCCAGGCGGCGATCAAACACATGCGCGCCGGGTCATCGATCATCAATACCAGCTCGATCAACTCGGATTTACCCAAACCGACCCTGCTCGCCTACGCCACCACCAAAGGTGCGATTGCCAACTTCACCGGCGGTCTGGCGCAAATGCTCGGGCCGAAAGAGATTCGCGTGAACTGCGTGGCACCGGGGCCGATCTGGACGCCGCTGATCGTCTCGACCATGCCCGACGAAGAAGTACAGAACTTCGGCGGCAACACCCCGCTCGGCCGCCCCGGGCAACCCGTGGAAGTCGCGCCGATCTACGTGCTGCTGGCCTCCGATGAAGCCAGTTACATCACCGGCCAGCGCTATGGCGTGACCGGCGGTAAGCCGATGCTGTGAGTAAACGCACTGTAGGAGCTGCCGCAGGCTGCGATCTTTTGATTTGGATGTTAAAAACAAGGTCAAAGGATCGCAGCCTGCGGCAGCTCCTACAGGGGCGGCGTCAGAAGCGAAAGGGTCTCTGCAAGCGGCCGTCATTAATCACTGAGGGCGGCACATCATGAGTTTTGTCGTGTGGGTGGCGGTGCTCGGCGCCGTGCTGTTGACCTTGGCACTGACCTCGTCGTACCTGCGCTGGATGCCGGTCACCACCTCGGCCGTTTGTCTGCTGCTGGGGATTGGTATCGGCCCCAGCGGCCTCGATTTGCTGAAACTGTCGCTGGAAAACGCCTCGTTGTGGATGGAGCACCTGACGGAAGTCGCGGTGCTGTTTTCTTTGTTCGTCTGCGGCCTGAAGTTACGGTTGCCACTGCGCGACAAGCGTTGGCGGATCGCCTTTGGCTTGGCCGGACCGGTGTTGGTGCTGACCATCGCCGGCGTTTGTCTGCTGCTGCACTTTGGCTTGAGCTTGCCGTGGGGGCCGTCGATGTTGATTGGCGCGATTCTGGCGCCGACCGACCCGGTATTGGCGGCGCTGGTGCAGGTCAACGATGCCCGGGATGTGGACAGCGTGCGTTTCGGCCTGTCGGGTGAGGCCGGGCTCAATGACGGGGTGGCGTTTCCGTTCGTGATACTCGGTTTGTTGCTGATTCACGGCGACGGCTCTGCCGCCGAGTGGCGGGGCTGGGTCTTGCGCAGTTTATTGTGGGCGGTGCCCGCAGGACTGCTCACCGGCTACTGGATGGGGCGCGGTATCGGTCGGGTGACGCTGTCGCTGCGGATTCATAACGACGACAGCACGCTCAGCCCCAATGATTATCTGGCGTTGTCGCTGATTGCCCTGGCGTATGTCGTTGCAGAGGCCATTGGCGGTTACGGCTTCCTGTCGGTGTTCGCCGCTGGCCTGGGTTTGCGACAGGTCGAAGTCAAATCCACCGGCGCCAGCCAAACGCCTGCCGAGCATCTGGTGCAACCAGTGGTCGGCCATCAGAACGTCGAACCGCAACACGCGGTGCACGGCGACACCGAGCGGCTTGAAAGCAGCCAAGTCGCCGCCGGCATCATGATGGGCGACATGTTGTCATTTGGCAGTCTGGTCGAACGCGCCATGGAGGTGTTTCTGGTGACCCTGCTCGGCGTGGTGCTGGTGGCGCACTGGGACTGGCGAGCGTTGCTGGTGGGCGGCGTGTTGTTCTGCCTGATCCGCCCGGCCTGCGTTGCGCTGATGCCATGGGGCAAACTGCTGGAGGGACGGCAACGGCTGTTGATCGGCTGGTTCGGTATTCGCGGGATCGGCAGCCTGTTCTATTTGTTTTATGCCTTGAATCATGGGCTGACCGATAGCGTGGCCAGCGTGTGTACCGACCTGACCTTGTCGGTGGTGGCGCTGAGCATATTGCTTCATGGCATCAGCACGCAGCCGATCCTCGCTCGCTATGAACAGCACAAGAAACAAAAAACCTGATTTTTAATCCCGGGTTTTATCGACTGATTGATCGAATTTTTTTCTGTAAAAAAATTGATCCCTGCTTAATCGCCGACAGTCACAAGCATAACCCCTCGCCGGATGTGCCCGGCGGGGCCCGGCAGGTTCGGTTCCCCTGCGGCGTCAAGCCTGTGAAAAGGAATCCTTGAAGAATAAGGTTACGGTCATGAAAGAATGCTCGACTCCTGCGCAAATCAAGGCATGCAGAGCGTTGGCTCTGGAACGCAATCGCCAACTGTTTGATAACGCCCACACCCTCAATCGAGCGGCCAATGCGCTGCTGGATGTCAAAGATCTGGACATCGAACAGTTCGAGCGCTACCGCGCACTGCGCAAGAAAGCCGATTCGATGTTTGAAGATGCCATCGATCATTTGTGCGTGTTGAACGAAGATTTTCCGCCGATTCCGATGTCATCGCAGAACTCGATGGCGTTGCGTCGGCAGCTTGAAACCGTGGAGTGAGCCAGAACAGCCCCCTCACCCTAGCCCTCTCCCAAAGGGAGAGGGAACTGACCGAGGTGGATGGTTGAGGTACGCCGACGTGAGATACCGAGTCGAACGTAGATTTTGACCACGACACTGAGATACCGCGTCGAACGCAGATTTTGACCACAACGAAGATCTGCTCCCTTCCCCCTCGCCCCCTTTGGGGGAGAGGGCTGGGGTGAGGGGGATCGATCTAAAGTGCACCACAAAATCCAGCCAAAATGAAAAAGCCCGGCGATATAAGCCGGGCTTTTGCGTGAAGACCATTCACCCCCCGGGATTGGTCACCTGAATAAACACCGCATAACTTCCCAACAACACCCAGAACGTCGCAAAGATCCAAGGCGTGCGCACCGAGAACAGCAGCGACTTGCGATACCCCTTGTGGCTCGACTCCATTTCGCTGAACAGCGGCGATTCGTCATACGCCAGCCCCATCAGCGGCTCACTGTGCAACAAGTGGCTCTGCTTGAAATGCCAGTGATCGATGATGTCGTACGCTGCGCGAATCCCCGGCCAGGCATTCAGTGAGCTGAGCAACCCGAGCAGCGCCAGAAACGGTGGCACCACCAGCGTGAACAACTTGCCCCATTCCGGGTTGAGGTTGGCCATGCACGAGGCGAAGGCGATCACCAGAAACGACTGCGCGGCCAGATAGGCATCGGTGCGGTTGGCGAGGATGCTGGTTTCGTACTGGATCTCCCGGCGATAGAAATCCAGCCGTTCCTTGGGTGAGCCGAACATCTTGGCGTCATGTTCGGTGAGAGTTTCTTCAGCGGTTGGCTCAGTCAGTATGCGAGACAAAAGGTGCGCGCTCCGGGGTGGGGAAAACATTTAGAAATCCCCTTCGGCGCGCAAGTTCAGAACGATTGACCACTGCCTCACTTCATCGATTGGGCAATGATTGCCACCAGATTCATCTGCGTGAATGGCTTGGGCAACCGCGGCAGTTGCGCAGCAAAACCTTCCAGACGCTCGGCGTAACCGGTGGCCAGGATAATCGGCAGATCCGGTTTGAGCAGGCGCACCGCATGGGCGAGTTGCGCACCGCTCATCTGCGGCATGGCCATGTCGGTGATCATCAGGTCGATGACTTCACCCTGATCAAACAGCGCCAGTGCCTTCGCCCCGGACGTCGCACTGATCACGCGATGACCGAGGTCTTCGAGCAGCAGGCTGGTGCTGGTCAACACCAGCGAATCGTCATCCACCACCAGCACGCTGAGCCTTGGCACCACCACCGGCTCGGCGGGCGGATGCAGCGGCTTGCTGACCATGCCCTCGACGGCCACCGGAATCCACAGTTCGGCCGTGGTGCCCCGGGCTTTTTCGCTCTGGAGAATGAAGCGGCCCCCGAGTTGTTCCATAAAACCATGGACCATCGACAAGCCTAACCCGGTGCCCTTGCCCAGGCCTTTGGTGGTGAAAAACGGATCTCTGGCCGACGCCAATGTGTGCTCGTCCATGCCCTCCCCGCTGTCGATCACGCTGAGGCAGATATAACGCCCTGCCGGTAGATCCGAATGACTGAGCTCGAGCACCACTTGCGGTTCAGCGCAAATGATCACCGTACCGCCGTCGGGCATGGCGTCGCGGGCGTTGGTCGCCAGGTTGAGCAAGGCCAGCTCCAGTTGATTGGTGTCCGCCAGCACCGGCTCCAGGTCTTCCGGAAACCGCGTGTCGATGCGGATACCCGGCCCGAGGGAGCTGCGCAACAAACCGGTGATGCCCTGGACCAATTGCGCAATATCGACCGACTCGGTTTTCAGTTCCTGACGGCGGGCAAACGCCAACATGCGCTGGGTCAGTGACACGCCGCGCAGTGCACCTTGGGTGGCGTTTTCCAGCAGGCGGCTGATTTTCGCATCCTCACCCATGCGCTTCTGCACGATCTCCAGATTACCGAGAATCACCGTCAGCAGATTATTGAAGTCATGGGCGATGCCACCGCTAAGCTGACCGATCGCCTGCATCTTCTGCGCCTGGAACAGCGCTTCCCGGGTTTTCTCCAGCGCCTGCTGCGCCTGATGGGCTTCGGTGATGTCGCGGGTGATCTTGGCAAAACCGAGCAAAGTGCCGGTATCGCCACGAATCGCATCAACCACCACATGGGCGAGAAACCGCGTGCCGTCCTTGCGCATGCGCCAGCTCTTGTTCTCGAAGCGGCCCTCGCGGGTGGCGATTTCCAGCGCCCGTTGCGGTTCGCCGAGTTCGCGGTCTTCGGGGGTATAGAAAATCGAAAAGTGCTGGCCGATGATTTCTTCCGGCAGATAACCCTTGATCCGCTGGGCGCCCTGGTTCCAGTTGCTGACCCGGCCTTCGGGGCTGAGCATGTAGATCGCGTAGTCGGTGACGCCCTGCACCAGCAAGCGGAATTGCTGCTCGCTTTGCTTGAGGGTTTCCTCGGCCATTTTGCGGTCGGTGAGGTCGCGGGTGATCTTGGCGAAGCCAAGTAATTTGCCGTTGGGATCAATGATCGGATCGATCACCACGTGCGACCAGAAGTTGGTGCCATCCTTGCGCACCCGCCAGCCCTCGCCTTCGAAGCGCCCTTCACGGATCGCCGTATCGAGTGCGCGTTGCGGCAAACCGGCGGCGCGATCATCAGCGGTGTAGAAGCGCGAGAAGTGTTCGCCGAGGATTTCCGCTTCTTCGTAGCCCTTGAAGCGTTTGGCGCCGGAATTCCAACTGGTGATGATGCCGCCGGGATCGATCATGTAGATCGCATAGTCGACCACCGCATCGATCAGCAGACGAAAACGCATCTCTTCGATCGCCGCGGTCTTGTTGTTTTCGCTCATCACACTCACCAGCCATTGTCATGATCGGAAGTATGCGTCAATCCGGCGAATTGGGAAGCGGCCGGCTCATTTTTGATGGCCCACCAACTCGGCAGCAGTTGTTTGATCCGGCTCTCGGCAAAGCGGTCGTCAATCAGCATCACCACGCCGCGATCCTCGCGGGTCCGGATGACTCGCCCGGCGGCTTGCACTACCTTCTGCACGCCGGGGTACAGGTAGGTGTAGTCATAACCGGCGCCGAAGATCGCCGCCATGCGGTATTTGAGTTGTTCGTTGACCGGATTGAACTGCGCCAGCCCCAGTGTGGCAATAAACGCGCCGATCAGCCGCGCACCGGGTAAATCGATGCCCTCGCCGAATGCGCCGCCCAACACAGCGAAGCCGATACCCTGGCTGTGCGCGGTGAACTGATCGAGAAAGGCCTGTCGCGCGCCTTCGAGCATCCCCCGCGATTGCTGCCAGAGGGTGATGTGCGGATAGCGCTCGGCCATCAACGACGCCACTTGTTGCAGGTAATCGAAGCTGCTGAAAAACGCCAGATAGTTGCCGGGGCGCTCGCTGAACTGCCGCGCGATCAGCTCGACGATCGGCTCCAGCGAAGCCTGACGATGGTTGAAGCGCGTCGAGATGCGGCTGACGATCTGTACCTGCAACTGCTCGGCGCAAAACGGCGACTCGACATCGATCCACACGGTGTCAGCGGGGGTGCCGAGCAAATCGGCGTAATAGTGACGCGGGCTGAGGGTCGCGGAAAACAGCACGCTGCTGCGCGCCGCTTTCAGGCGTGGGCCGATGAACGCGGCCGGCACCACGTTGCGCAGGCACAACTGTGACAGCGGCTTCTTGCGGTCGAGGTCGCGCTTGCTGATGTCGAACAGGTAATGCGCGTCGTACAGCTCCGCGACCCGGGCGAATTGCAGCAGGTCGAAGTAGAAATTCTGCAAGGCACTGTCGAGACCCTGCGGATGATCATTGAGGTAATCGCCGATGGCCGCGCAACATAACGAGATCGCGTGCAGAAGTTTTTCCGGCGCCTTGTCGTAAGCCTGATAGGCCGCCAGTTGCGGCGCATGCAGGGCGTTCCATTCACGGTTGATCCGTTGCAGGGAGTTTTTCAGCGCCGCCGGTGCGGTTTTGCGCACACTGCCCAACGTGAACTGATCAAGACTGGCGCTGTACATCTGCCGGCCCCGCTCGACGAGATTGTGCGCCTCGTCCGCCAGCACCGCGACTTTCCATTGGTTGAGCTGGGCGAGACCGAACAGCATGGCGCTGAAGTCGAAGTAATAGTTGTAGTCGGCGATGACCACATCCACCCAACGGGCCATCTCCTGACTCAGGTAATACGGGCACACCGCGTGCTGCGCGGCGACCTCGCGCATGGCCGCTTGATCGAGCAACTGGAGTCGACTGGCCGCCTCGCGCGCGGCAGGCAGGCGATCATAAAAGCCTTGGGCCAACGGGCAAGATTCGCCGTGGCAGGCTTTGTCCGGGTGTTCGCAGGCCTTGTCGCGGGCGACCATTTCCAGCACCCGCAAGGGCAAGGCTGGCGATTGATCGAACAACACCTGACTGGCATCCAATGCCAGTTTTCGCCCCGGTGTCTTGGCGGTGAGGAAGAACACCTTGTCCAGTTGCTGCGGCGCCAGGGCTTTGAGCATCGGGAACAGCGTGCCGAGGGTTTTGCCGATGCCGGTCGGTGCCTGGGCCATCAGGCAGCGGCCGGTGCTGACGGCCTTGAACACTGACTCGGCCAGATGCCGCTGACCGGGACGAAAATCCGCATGGGGAAATGCCAGTTGTTGCGCGGCCAGATTGCGCGCCTCGCGATGGGCCATTTCCTGTTCGGCCCATTGCAGGAACAGCGTGCATTGCTGCTCGAAAAACGCTTTCAACGCATCAGCGCTGAACGCCTCGACCAGGCAGGTTTCTTTTTCGCTGACGATGTCGAAATACACCAGCGCCAGATTGATCTGTTCAAGCTCGAGTTTGCGGCACATCAACCAGCCGTAGATCTTCGCCTGCGCCCAATGCAACTGGCGGTGGTTGGCCGGTTGCTTGCTCAGGTCGCCACGGTAGGTTTTGACTTCTTCCAGGCAGTTTTGCGCCGGGTCGTAGCCGTCCGCCCTGCCCTTGACCTTCAATTGCAGGAACTCGCCTTCCAGCGCCACTTCGCTTTGATACTTTTCGCTGCGCCGCGAGGCCACGGTGCGGTGGCCGGCGATGCCTTCCAGGGCCGTGGGTGATGGTGTGAAGCGCAGGTCGAGGTCGCCGGTCTTGGCGGTGAACTCGCACAATGCGCGCACGGCAATGCTGTAGCTCAAGCGCTCTGCTCCGCCCATTGCACATAGCACACCGCCACCGGCATCTGGTGTTGATGGCAGAACTCGAGCCAGCGCAGTTGGTTGTCCTGCAAGCGATCGCCGGGGCCTTTCACTTCAATCATCCGATAGGTTTTGTGCTGCGGCCAGAACTGGATCAGGTCAGGCATGCCGGCGCGGTTGGCCTTGATGTCGAGCAACAAACGGTTGAACCAGTGCTTGAGGTGTTCGGCCGGCAAGCAGGCCAGTGCTTGCTCCAGCAACGTCTCATTCAGCGCGCCCCAGAACACGAATGGCGACTGGATACCCCACTTGTCGATGAAGCGCTGGCGAATGGTCGCAGCGTATCGACCGTCGTCAAGCTCGCTCAGACACGCCTGAAACAGCTCTGCGCGACGTTGCTGGAAATCTTCGTTGAGCAGGTCCACCGGGCCGCGCTGGAACGGGTGAAAGAACGCCCCGGGCAACGGCGCGAAAATCGCCGGCCAGCACAACAGGCCGAACAGCGAGTTGATCAGGCTGTTCTCTACGTAATGCACCGGGCCCTCGTCATCGTGCAAATGCGCCTGCACGTAAAACTCCACGGACAACGCAGGATCGCTGCGCGGCAACTGCAGGTCCAGTCGCTCGACCGGTCTGGCGGCTGCACGTTTGAGCGGCGGGCCACCGAGTTTTCGCCGCACCCTTGGCAATATGCGTTGCAGGCCTTGCTGCTCGGCGGCGCTTTCCGGCGCTTGCTCCGCCAGCGTCGCTAGCTCCAGCACCAACGGGTATTCGCCGCGGCGTTCCAGCACACGAATCATGCGCAAACGGGCGCCGGGATAGGTGCAGGCGCGGTAAATACTCAGGGCCAGGGCCAACTCGCCGAGACGTTCGCAATACTGGCCGATCTGGAACAGCACCTTGCCGCGCCGCCGTTGCAGCCACGGGTTGTCGAAGTGCAGCGCACTGACTTGCTCGACGATGGTTTCCAGCGGTTCGCCGGCCTCGAAGCGTAATTGGCAGTCGTGCAGGTACAGGCAGGCGTCGACGTCTTCGCGGCGGCGCAGGCCTCGCGAGTCTGCGCAGAATTCGACTTTTTCATAGGTGAAGATGCCCAGGTCAGCGAGGACGAATTCCGACCAGTCCTGATACAGGTTGCCGAAGAACATCAGACGCAAGCGGTCGCACAGGTCCATGAGGGTCAGGCTGAACAAGCGGTCATCAAGCATTGGCGCCCAGTCGCGCAGGCTGCGCATTTCACTGAACTGTTCGACCAACAGCGGCAGCCAGTCGTCCTTGCGCCCCTTGGGCTGCTCGATGGCGGCGCCGAAGGCTTGCACAAGCTCGGCTTTGAGCAGCACGGCGAATAACTCGGCGAGGGTCAACGGCGCGTGTTCGTCGATCCAGCCATGCGCCAGCAACGGTTGCGCGGCCTCGGCGATGTCACCGATTTCAGCGTAATTGAGTTTGCCGACCCGAAAGTGCACGCCCTTGCGCATCACCATCCGCACCAGCAAACCCTGCGACGTACGTGGCAAGGCCTTGAAGTCGCGGATGAACGCGTGTTCCGTTTCGCTCATCACATCGGTATAGCGAAGCTCAAGCCAATCAAGCACTTGCCGGAAGTTGTTAAGGTAATAGAACGGGTCGTCGAGGGGATTGGCAGTCACGGGAATTCAGGGCCATGGCGAGCGAGTACTGGTTATGCGTACAGATACCAGCTGTGCCCTGCCCGGTGCAAACGGAAAATGATCAATGGCATTTTTTCGCCGGGTTATCGAACTTTTCCTCCGGGGATGGCACCAACCGCGTTAGAGGGCCGACAATGCTCGGCATCACATCGAATGAGGATTTAGAGGTGGGTATGAAAATCAAGTCACTGGGCATCCCTTTCGCCGTCGTTGCCGCGCTGGCACTGGCCGGTTGCTCGACCCCGACGGTGGTCACCCTGCAGAACGGCACCCAGTATCTGACCAAGGACATGCCGAAGACCAAAACCAAGGACGGCTTCTATGAATTCGAAGATATTTCCGGGGCCAAGGTGAAGGTCCGTGCCGATGAAGTGGCGACCGTTCGCGAAGAAGACTAGGTTTCGCTCGTGTCGATCGTTCCCACGCGCAGCAAAGGAATGCAGCCCGTGACGCTCTGCGTCCCATCCAGAGCCGAACGCGGAGCGTCCGTTGAGGCATTCCCACGCAGAGCGTGGGAACGATCAGCGAGGGAACGATCATTACGTGTTATTCGAAGGTCGGCATGCCCGGGAGGCTGCCATCGCACGGCATGTACGTGCCACCCCGCTTGACCACTTCACCCTGCAAGCGTCGGCAACGTTCCAGATCCTGCTGCGCCATGCGGTCAATGCTCAGATTGCCGGTGGTTTGCGGCTGCTTGCCGTCGCCCAGGCGCAGGGTCACGAACGGTTGTTCGGGCTGAATCTGAAAGCGGCTTTTCTCTTCAACCGGCTCGACCGCCTCGGTTTTCGGCGGGCTCGGCAGTTGGTCGGTGGTGATGCCGTAACGGCTCAGAATCGAACTTTGAGGCAGATCGGCGCAGACATTGGCCGAACCCAGCGCCAGTGCAACAAACCCGATATACCCCTTGAAACCTTTCACGTTTGAATCTCCTGTACTCGATGGCGGCTAGCTATAGAACGTGTGCGCACGTGCTGGCTTTAGGCCGCATTTCCTGTTTTGCAGGGGTTTGAGTCAGGGAATGGTTGTCGAGTCACTTTTAAACCGCATTATCGTTCTTCGCGAGCAGGCTCGCTCCCACACCGGATCTGTGTCGTTTACAAATCCCCTGTGGGAGCGAGCTTGCTCGCGAAAGGGCCCTTACCGGCGCCCCATCAACATCAGGCAATCACAACACCGTCAGCACTCAAGCTGTTCAGCGACACCCCAACCAACGTCACCGAATCGTTGCCAAACGTCAGCACCGTGTCCTGCCCGACAGTCGCAGCATGAGCCCGGAAATCCTCCGCCGGCAAAACACCCTGCACCCCGAGAAACACCAGTTTGTCGTTGGCGGTAAACCCCACCACCCGATCCTGCCCAAACGCACCGTTAAACAGGAACGTATCCGCCCCGCCTCCCGATTCCATCAGGTCATTACCGGCACCACCAACAAACACGTCGTTGCCCGCGCCACCGATCAGGCGATCGTTGCCGTCCAGCCCGAACAACCAGTCGCCGCCGGCATGCGCCTTCAGCGTGTCGGCGCCGCTGGTGCCTTTGACGCTGGACTCATACGCGGTGACGTTGTTGCCGACTTTCAAGCCGCTGGCCGTGACGCTGTGGGTCACATCGTCCTTGAACAGGCCCCAGAGAAAGCCCGGTTCCTTGGTGACAATGCTGCCGATGTCGCGGGTGATGCTGATCCCGCCGTTGGCGTCGCGCACATAGAGATTGCCGGCGCCGTCATTGGCGAAGTCGAAGTTCTTCACCGCGCTTTGCAGGTCGAGGGTGTTGCTGCCCTGCCCGCCAAGGATGACGTTGTAGCCGCCGCTGTCGCGGAAGGTGTCGTTGCCGGCGCGGCCTTCCAGATAATCGTTGCCGCTGCCGCCCTGAATCAGGTCGTTGCCGTCGCTGCCGATGATGAACGTGCTGCCCTTGTGGGTTTCGGCGTTGCGGTTGAGGTCCTGCACCCAGGTGTTGGCCCGCGCCGGGTCCGAGAGGTTGGCGACGATGATCGTCGAGTCGCGGCTGGTCAGGTCATAGAATTTAGAGTCGATCACCCGGTTCATGCCGTCGCCGTAAGCGGTCGGCAAGTGCGAGATCCAGGTGGGAATGTTGAGGATCGAGTACGGCAGCAGATTCCACGCCGTCGAGGCGTAGTGATCGTTGAAGCTGACGATGTTGTCGGTGGCCGAGGCCTTGGGCGCGTCGTGCACGCCGATCGAGGCACCCGTGAAGGTCGAGCCGTCGAGGGCACGGAACACCGGGTCGTTTTCGTAGCCGACGTTGAGCACTTTGTCGGTGCTGCTTTGCGTTGGCGAGGCGTAGGCAATGTAGTTGGAATCGGCGAAGAAACCGCCCCACTTGCCGCCGCTCAAGTCGGCCATGCTGTTGACCGCCAGGCCGCCAAGGCTGTGGCCGCTGACCAGTACGTCCTTGCCGCTGAGGCCGTTGGCCTTGGCAAACGCCACCACATCATTGAGCAGATTGCCGAAGGCTTCGCCGACGTAGTTCTTGGCGTAATCCTTGGGGCCGAAGGCGGCGAGCAGGTCGTTGATCACGTCGCCGATGGAGTCGAGGATCAGGTTTTCCCGCGGGCCGCTGGTGCCGCGAAAGGCTATGCCGAGTTCGGTGAGATGGCCCTGAGCGTCGTACTTGCCGAGGATTTCCACTTGGGCGGTGGTGTAACCGGCCTTCTCGCCGAAGAAGGTTCCCCGCGCATCGGTCTTGCCGTCGTAGCCCAGTTGCGAGGCAGTGATCGGCGTCCATCCGGCCTTTTTCACGGCGTCGAGGGCGAGTTTTTCCGAATCGGGGTTCCACGGAATACCGGGAATCACCCCTTGTGAACCGGTGCCGCCGAGCAGCGCCGTGACCAGCGTGGCGGGCAGGCCGAGGCCGAAACCGTTGTGCTGATAACCGGCCGCAAAGCCGTTATCGAGGTTGTGATAGGAATACAGCGTGATCGCCATGGCATCGCTGAACAATGCCTTGGAATCGGCTGTGCCGAAGTTCTTGTAGTCATACACACCCATTGCTATTGCCTCTCTCTTGTTGGAATTGTTAGAGATAGCTCACAGCCAGGGCGCCCCACGGGGACGCCCCGGAGCATTTCAGTACTACTTACTGCTGTTTACTGTGGGAGCGAGCTTGCTCGCGAAAGCGGTGCGTCAGGTACGAGTACTTCAACTGACACTACGCATTCGCGAGCAAGCTCGCTCCCACATTGGATCTACGCGAACATGAAACTGGAGTCCGACAGGTTAGCCACTCCCACCCCGACCAGGGTCACGGCGTAGTCGCCAATCTTCAGCACGGTATCGCTGCCGGTCTGCGACGCGTGCTGCTTGTAGTCATAGCCCTGCCCCGCACCTTCAACGCCCATGAACACCAGTTTGTCGCTGCCCTGATAACCGTTGATGGCGTCGAAGCCGAACGCGCCGCTGAACAGGAAGGTGTTGTTGCCACCCACCGCCGTCATCACGTCGTTGCCCGCACCACCGACAAAGGTCACATGGCCCTTGTCGCTGATCAGTTGGTCATCGCCACCGAGGCCGAACAGCCAGTCACCGTCGGCCGTGGCGTGCAGCGCATTGCCGTAGCCATCGCCGCTCAGCGAGTGGTTGTACTGGGTCAGCTCGCTGCCATTGGTCAGGCCTTTGGCGGTGACGCCCCAAGTGATCTCCTTGCTGCCCCACCACGAACCCGACTCCTTGCTCACCAGCGCGCCGATGTCGCGGGTCATGCTGATGCCGCCGTAGGCGTCGCGCACGTACAGCGTGCCGTCACCGTCGTTGGCGAAGCTGAAGTTCTGCAACGGTTTCTGCAGTTCGAAAGTGTTGTGGCCCTGGCCGCCGAGCAGGATGTTGTAGCCACCGTCATCACGGAAACGGTCATTGCCGCCCAGGCCTTCGAGGAAGTCGTTGCCCGCGCCGCCCTTGAGCCAGTCGTTGCTCTGCGTGCCGATGATGAAAGTGCTGCCAGTGTGCGGTTCGCCGCTGCGGCCAAGATCTTCAACCCAGGTCTTGCCGCGAGACGCTTCTTCCAGATTGGAGACAATGATCGTCGAGTCTTTATGCGTCAGGTTGTAGAACGTCGAATCGATCACCCGATTCAAGCCATCGGCATAGCCCAGCGAACTGTGGGCCGACCAGTTCAGCGGATTGATGATGCTGAACGGCACCAGGTTCTGCGCGGTGGACGCGTAGTTGTCGTTGAAGTTGACGATGTTGTCGGTGGTCGAATCGTGCGGCTTGTCGTGCTTGCCCATCGAGGCCGTGCTGAACGTGGTGCCGTCGAGTACGCGAAACACCGGGTCGTTCTCAAAGCCGATGTTCAGCACGTTATTGCCAGTGCTGCTCTGGGTTGGCGAGGCGAAGGTGATGTAGTTGGCGTCCTTGAAGAAGCCGCCCCAGTTGCTCGCGCTCAATTCGGCGACGCTGTTGACGCCGAGCCCGCCGAGGCTGTGACCGCTGAGCAGCACGTCCTTGGCGGCAATGCCGTTGGCAATCGCGAACGCCGCGACAGCCTTGAGCAGATTGTCGAAGGCGTTTTTCGCGTAGTTGCTCGCGTAATCCGACGGCCCGATGGCGGCCAGCAAGTTGTTTTTCAGGTCGCCGAACGTATCGCTGTAACCCAACCCGCCGGTGCCGCGAAAGGCCACGCCGATGCCGATCAGTTTGCCGGCAGCGTCGTATTTGCCGAGCACTTCGGCTTCGGCACTGGTGAAGCCGTCCTTCTCGCCGAAGATCGTGCCCTGCGGCCCGACCTTGCCCTGATAACCCAGTGCCGTCGCTGTGAGCGGCGCCCAAGCGGTGGCCGGTAACGGTTTGCCGGTCGGCGTGTAGGCATACAGCGTCAGTGCGATGGCGTCGCTGTACAACGCTTTGCCATCGGCATTTTTATAATCGAACAGTCCCATGTTGTGCTCTCTCTTCCTTCAAATGACTGGCAGCTCCTTGCAGAGCTGCCAGCACGCCTTAGAACTGCCAGTACTCTTTAGAACTGCCAATCCAGGGTCAGACCCACACCGTGGTCTTTCTCGTTGTCACCGATCAGTCCGTTGTAATCGAGGTTCACCCGCACATCGCGGTTGAGCGCCAGACCCGCACGCACACCGACCACCGCGGCATCACGATCCATCGACACGCTCTGCACGGTGAACGCGCTGTTGCCGTTGGCGAACGCCAGATGGCTGTCAGCGTCGACACTGCTCAGGTTGTGCTGCCAGCCGAGGCTCGCACCCAGCTCCAGTTGATGCTGGTCCGACAGGGCGAAGCTGCGCTTGGCGCGCACGCCGAGGGTCGACAGCACCACATCGCGGTTGTCCTCGCCGCCCTTCAGCGCTGCCGCGTCACCTTTTTCGGTGAAGCTTTCAGTGTTGAGGTGCACGTAGGACAGATTGGCGAACGGCTCCAGATTCATCGGTTGCAGGCCTAGATCATAAGCGGCCTCGGTGAATACTTGAGTGGTTGCGGCATCGTGTTTGGTCTTTTGTTTACCGCTCACGTCCCCGAACTGCAGGTCACGTTTGACGTCGACACGGTGCCAACTGTAGGCGCCGCCGACGGTCAGACGCAGCGCATCGATCTGATGCCCCAGGTATGCACCCAAGTGGTAGCTGTCGACCGACGCCGACGAGTGCGTGCCGCTGCCCATGCTCAACGAGCTGTCGCTATAACCGGTAACGAAACCGAGACGGGTATCTTCAGCGATCAGGCCGTCAACACCGGCCAGCAGGCCACCGATGGAGCTGTTGGAGTCAGCATTGTCATGCCCGCCATCGCTCTTGCCCCACGAACCCAACACCTTGACCCAGGCATTGCTGCGGTCGTCGGTCGGTGCGCCGGCATTGAACAGATCACGTTCGCGCAGACGCTCGCCCACCGCTTCGCGCAGGTAACGGCTGTCGTTGATCAGCATCGTGCCGATGGCCGGGTGAATCTCGCCGGACAGTTGCTGGAAGGCTTGCTGCGCCGACGCCGCATTCGGCGACAGCAACAGGGTTTCGAACAACGCATTGCCGGCGCCCAGCCGTTCAGCCGCCGCACCGACAGCGCGTTGGTTCGGCGTCAGGCCGACACTGGCGAACGAGGCATCGTTACGCCCGACGGCCAACTGGATGCCATCCGCCGAGTACGCCAGCGTGCCGCCGAGGAAGGCGTAATCCGGCAACACCTGACCGAAGCGCCCTTCAATGCCGCCCGCCGCTTGCAGGATGTTGTAGCGCGTGCCGAGCAGGCTTTGCACTTCATTGGTGGTCAGCAGCGTCGGGCTGTTTTCCAGCGACATGCTTACCGTGGCGCCTTCGATGACCGCTTTGCCAGTGGCGATGATCTGGTCGCTGCTGGTCGGCGACAGCTCTACGGCGTAGGTCGAACCCGGTGCAAACGTCACGTCACCGGCCACGTTCAGGGTGCCGATGGAGTTACCCGGCGCGACCGTACCGCCGCTGTTCACCGACAGCGCGCCGATGTGGCCGTTGCCGCCGAGGATACCGCCGTCATTCACCGTCACCGCCGACTGCAGCGAACCGTTGATGGCCAGGCGGCCCTGATTGACCAGGGTCGGGCCGCTGTAAGTGTTGTTGCCGGTCAGCACCAGCGTGCCGATACCTTGCTTGGTCAAACCGCCGTGACCGGAAATGTCGTTGCGCCAGGTGTCGAGGCCGCAAGTGATGTCGGTGCACACGCGTTCGGTCGGCTTGCCCTGATCGATGATCGCGCCGATGCCCGGCAGATCCGCGACAAACTGGCCGGAGCCGTAAGCGCCGTCAATGCGGAATTCCGCCGGAATGTCCTGCTCGGTGACGAACATCGACGGACCGTCGATGCCTTTGCGCAGGTTGATCATGCCCCAGCCGTACAAGGCGTCGATGCCCGGCGCGCCGAGGTCGGTGGCGGTAGTACGCAAGACCGTCGCGACTTGATCACCGCTCATGTACGGGAAGCGCTCCATCAGCACCGCCATGGAACCGGCGACGTGCGGCGCGGCCATCGAGGTGCCGTTGTAGTTTTGTAGCCGGTGGTCAGGTTGTCGGCGTTGGTGCCTTCGATGATCGAGCTGAAGATTTTCGTGCCCGGCGCCGAGACGCAGAAACTCGCGGTGTAGCCGCAGCGCGAAGAGAACGTACTCATGATGTACGGGTTGGCGCTGGCCAGATCCGGGTTCTTCTGCAACGCGGCGACGGTGATCCAGTTCGGCGCGATGTCCGGGACGAAATAGCCGAGGCCGGCGATGGCATCCGGGTTGTTGAGGTTGTAGTCGTTGCCAGCGGCGAAGATTGTCACGATGCCGCTGCGCGCGGCGGCAATTGCGCCGTCGTAGGCACCACCGGGTTTAGTGCCGAGCAGCGTGCGGATCTCGTTGAACTGCAACTGTGCGTCATTGACGGTGAAATGCGGATAGGCCGGATCGCGGCCGCCGAGGTCGAAACGGTCGGTGATGCCGATGCCCCAACTGTTGTTGATGATCCGCGCGCCGCTGGCGATCAGTGCGTCCCAGCCGGCCTTGTACACCGCGCCGTCGTTGCCGCGAACGATGCCGTCTTCCGGTCCCGGGTCGCCGTTGTCGGCGCTGATGATCTGCGCACCGAACGCCACGCCGTGCATCGGCCCGCCGTCACGACTGCCGGCGGCGATACCGCCGACGTGGGTGCCGTGGGCGCCGAGTTTGCCGTCGGAACCAACCGAGGGCGAACCGTCATAGCGGAACGCATCGCCGGCTTTGACCGGGATGTACGGGTCGGTGTATTCGCGGATCCCGCTGGTGACCAGGGCGACGACTTTATTGCTGCCGGAAAACTCCGGGTGCGCGGCGTACACCGGCTGGTCAAAGATCCCCAGTTTCACGCCTTTGCCGGTATAGCCGGCGGCGTAGGCGTGATCGGCACCGATCGCGCCCAGGCCCCAATCGGCCTGGAACTCGGCACTGCGCCAACTCGATGGATCGCCCGTGCGACCGCTCTCCACATAGGGCGCCGCATGAGCTGTGCCGATGGCACAGAGCACGGCGAGCGTGAGGGTTTTCAGGGCAAAGCGGCCTCCCGTTTGCGCGGGGGTATTGTTGTTATTCATCCAGCGACCTTCCTTAGTGATGTTGCGAAAAATCCTGATCGTTGCCACACAGAGCAATGATCGTTCCCACGCTCTGCGTGGGAATGCAGCCCGTGACGCTCCGCGTCACTGGACGCAGAGCGTCCCTAGAGGCGTTCCCACGCAGAGCGTGGGAACGATCGGAGCGCGGCGGTTAAAACTGCCAGTTCAGGCTCAAGCCAACGCCATGAAGCTTTTCGCGATTGGCCAGTTGTCCGTTGTAATCAAGGTTCACCCGTACGTCCTTGCTCAACGCCAGGCTGGCCTGCACGCCAACCAGCGCGGCATCGCGCACCAGCGCCGAACTCTCCACCGCGTACGGCGTGCCGCCGCTGACAAAGCGCAGATGCTGCTCGGAATCGATGTCGCTGAGGCTGTGCTGCCAGCCGACATGAGCGCTCACGTCCAGCGATTGTTGCGTCGAAAGGTTGAAGGTCTTGATCGCCCGCACGCCGAGGGTGCTCAGCACGGCGTCACGTTGATCGCCCGAGCTTTTCAGCGCGGCCGCGTCGCCCTTCTCGGTCAAACCTTCGGTGTCCAGATGCACGTAGGCCAGGTTGGCGAATGGCTCCAGCGCCAGCGGTTGCAGGTGCACGCGGTAAGCCGCCTCGCCGAACACTTGCGTGGTCGCCGCGTCGACCTTGGCTTTCTGCTTGCCGCTGACCTCGCCGTATTGCAGGTCGCGTTTCACATCGGCGCGATGCCAGCTGTAGGCCGCGCCGGTGCTCAAACGCCAGGCGCCGATTTCACGACCGGCGTATGCGCCGAGGTGATAGCTGTCGACCTTGGCCGAGGAATGCGTGCCCGAGCCCATGCTCAACGAACTGTCGCTGTAACCGGTGACCAGACCGATGCGGGTCTGCTCGTCGAGCGCACCGTCGACACCGGCCAGCAGGCCGCCAATCGAAGTGTTGTAGCCCGCCGTGTCGTGGCTTGAGTCGGTCGTGCCCCACGCGCCGAGCGCCTTGACCCAGCCGTTGCTTTGCGCCGCGTTGGTCTCGTGCAAGCGCTCGCCCACCGCGTCGCGCAACTGGCGGCTGTCATTGATCAACATCGAACTCAACGCCGGGTAAATCTCGCCGCTCAACTGCTGGAACGCTTGTTGCGCCGAAGCGGCTGTTGGCGAGAGCAACAGGCTTTCATACACCGCATTGCCGGCGCCCAGACCTTCGACCGCAGCCGCCACCGAGCGCTGATTCGGCGTTTGGCCGACGCTGCCGAACGTTGTCGCATTACGCTCGACATTGAGTTGGATACCGTTGCCGGCGTAGTCGAGGCTGCCGCCGATAAACACATAATTCGGCAGCACCGCACCGAACTGGCCCCGAATGCCACCGGCCGCTTGCAGGATGTCGAACTGGCGCCCGAGCAAGCTCTGCACCTCGGTAGTGCTGAGCAGCGTCGGGCTGTTTTCCAACGACAGGCTGACGGTGGCGCCGCTGATATTGGCGGTGCCGCCGGCAACGATACGGTCGCTGCTGGTCGGCGACAGTTCAACGGCGTAGGTCGAGCCCGGGGCGAAGGTCACATCACCGGCCACGTTCAAGGTGCCGATGGAATTGCCCGGCGCCACGCGGCCGCCGCTGTTGGCAGTCAACGCGCCGATCCGCCCGGAACCACCGAGGGTGCCGCTGTCGTTCACCGTGACAGCGGAAGTCAGCGAACCGTTGACCGTGAGCAAGCCGCCATTGACCGTGGTCGCACCGCGATAGGTGTTGTCGCCGGTGAGGATCAACTGGCCGCCGCCGGACTTGATCAGGCTGCCTTGGTACAGCCGATTCGCCGCCGCTGCATCGCGAGCGGTGCCGATGGCGTAGTCAGTCTGATCCTGTTGGCTCGCGCCGGCTGCAATGCCGTTCTGCCAGCCCTTGTCCTGCAGGGTTTGCTGCCAGGCGCTGTGTTCCGCGAGGTCTTCGGCCTGACGCTGAATCAGCGCCTTGTCGGAGATGTCATTGCTCCAGACATCGCGCTGCCCGGCCGCCAGACTGGCGTCAAACGCACCGAGCAATTGCCCCGGCCCGCGCATCGCTCGATTCAGATTGGCCACGCCCCAACCGACCCGCTCGGTCGGTGCCTCGGTGACGGAGCCGTCCAGTTGCGTCGCGGTGGTCAGCAGCACTTCGAGGGCCTGCTGATTGTTCATGTACTGGTAGCGTTCCATCACCAGCGCCAGTGCGCCGGTTGCATGCGGCGCCGACATCGAGGTGCCGGACTTGATCGCGTAACCGCCGCCGGGAATGGTGCTGTCGATCTTCGCCCCCGGCGTGGTGATGCACCAGTATTTGGCGAGGCCGCACTGGTTGTACTTCTGCTGATTGCTCTGATCGAGGCCCGATACCGCCAGCCAGTGTCCTTCCAGATCCGGCTGAAAATAGGGCAGCGCGGAACGCACGCTGGCATTCGGATAGCCGCTGTTGCCGGCGCTGAACACGTTGATCACACCGCGCCGGGACACATCCGCTGCCGCATCGAGCCAGGTGCCCTTGTTCCAGTGCTGGGCGTAAGCAGCGTGCAGATCGGCCAGGGTGCGGTAGCTGACATCCGGCGGCTGACTGCCCCAGCTGTTGTTGATCGCACGCACACCGGCGTCGGCGAGCGCGTCGTAAACCGCTTTGAAATAGCGCGGATCGGGGTTGGGGCCAAACAGGAAGCTGTCGTTCTTGTTGGTGTTGCCGACAAAGATCTGCGCGTTGTACGCCACGCCGTGCATGCCGCTGCCATCGCGCGAGGCGCCCATGGTGCCAACGACATGGGTGCCGTGAGAGTCGTTATTGGGATTGAGGGTGCCATTGACGTTGAACAATGAGCCGTCGATGTAGCTGCCGCTGGCCGTGACCGGGTGATACCGATCGCCGGCGAATTCCGGGTGGGCGGCATCGAAACCGGAGTCGAGGGCGCCGATTTTCACGCCTTGGCCGGTGATGCCGGCGGCGTACGCCTGCTCGGCCTGCATGCGGCTCAGTCCCCAGTCGCGGAGGAATTCGGCGCTGCGCCAACTGGCGGGATCGCCGGGTTGGCCGGTTTCGAGGTATTGGGCCTGAGCCTGGGTTGCAGAAATCACAAGCAGCAGGGTGCCGACCGAAATCGGCTTGATGCGTACGTCCATGTTCACCACTCACTTTTATTGTTTTATGCAGGTTCTTTTGCGGTGTTGCCTGTTCCCCTCACCCCAGCCCTCTCCCCCAGGAGAGGGAGCTGACCGAGGTGTCTTGCGTCATGCATCGACCTGGAAAACCGGGTCGATTGTGGATTCGGTAAAGCATTGCCCCTCACCCCAGCCCTCTCCCTGAGGGAGAGGGGGCTGACCGAGGGGGCTTGCGTCATACGTCGACCTGGAAAACCGGGTCGATTGTGGATTCGGTAAAGCATTGCCCCTCACCCCAGCCCTCTCCCTGAGGGAGAGGGGGCTGACCGAGGGGGCTTGCGTCATACGTCGACCTGGAAAACCGGTCGATGTTGGATTCAGTGACGCTCGATCAGGTCGGTGTACTTCTGCAATATCCCCCAATCGGTCCCCTCTCCCCCTGGGAGAGGGTTAGGGTGAGGGCTATTGAGCGACAACAAAAGCCTCATCCACCCGCGCCAGATCCTGCTCGTTCAGCGTCCCGGCGTAGTAATGCAATTTGGTCCAGGCCATCAAATAGTCGTACCGCGCCTGCGCCAGATCGCGACGGGTGGTGAACAGTTGCTGCTCGGCGTTCAACGCGTCGAGGTTGGTCCGCTCACCACCGAGAATGCTCTGCTTGGTCGACACCACCAACGCTTCCGCCGAGCTCAGCGCTTTCTGATAAGCGCGCAATTTGCTCACCCCGGACAGGCAAGCGCTGAACTGCCGACGCAATTCGATCAGCGTCTCGCGCGTCTTGCCATCAAGCTCGTACTCGGCCTGTTCCATGGTTCGGCTGGCCTGACGCGTGGACGCCGAGACCCCGCCACCGGCATACAACGGCACGCTGACTTCAAAACCGATGGTGTTGGTTTCGTAGCGTTGGTTGTAGGTGTTGCCGCTTTCCGATTCGTTCTGGCGCATCGACGCGTAAGCACTGACTTTCGGCAGATGCCCGGCGCGATTACGCTCCACTTCATACCGCGCGACTTCCACTGCCTGACGCTGCGAGGCCAGGTTCGGGTTATTGCTCACCGCCATCTCGTGCCAGGTGTCGTAATTGGCTGGCATCAGCGCGAAGGTCTGGAAGTTCTGATCGAGCGGTGCCAGATCACCAATATCCACCGCTGGCGTGCCTACCAGTGCGCCCAGTTCACGCAGCGCCGCGTCTTGCTCGTTACGCGCCTCGATCTCCTCGGCGGTCGCCAGCTCATAGCGCGACTCAGCCTCAAGAATGTCGGTGCGCGTGCCCTCGCCCTGCTTGAACATGTGCTCGTTCTGCTGGAACTGCTGCTCGTAAGCCTTCTTTTTCGCCAGGGCGATGTCGATCTGGTCCTGCGCGAACAACGCCTTGGTGTAGTTATCCAGCACGCGAACCAGCAGTTCCTGGCTCTTGCCGCGAAAGTTTTCATCGGCGAACAGCGACTGCGCGACGCCTTTGCGATACGCGGCATAGGCCTCGTAGTCGAGCAACGGTTGTTGCAGCGTCAGGGCCGAGCCGTAACTGCTGTAGTTACGGTCGTCGGTACGGTTGCGCGCGCGCTCATCGAGAGACGTAGCTTTCGACGTGTTACGGCCCTTGTTGTAGGTGTAACCAATGCGCGGCAGCAATCCGGCGCGGCCAATGGCGCGGTTTTCCAGGCCGGCGTCACGCTCCTTGATCGCCCCGAGGAACACCGGGTCATTGCGCAACGCCTGTTCGTAGATCTCGAACGGCCCCATGGCCGCTACTGCTGAGTGACTCGCGAGCAGCATCATTACCGCCCCGAGCATGGAAAGCTTATTCATACAGCCGAACATCCTTATTCCTCGGTCAACGCGGAGCCGGCCCGGTCGAGCAGCGGTTTGAACAGATAGTTGAGGAGTGAACGTTCGCCGGTGCGCACGAACATTTCTGCCGGCATGCCGGGCTTGATCACCAGGCCGTTGAGTTTTTCCATGGCCTGATCGCTGACGCTACTGCGCAGGACGTAGTACGGCACGCCGGTTTTCTCGTCGACCATCTGGTCGGCGGAAATCAGGCTGACTTCACCCGGCACACGCGGGGTTTTGCTCTGGTTGAACGCGGTAAACAGAATGTCCACCGGCAAATGCGCGCCGACCTTGTCGATCAGGTTGATCGGCAAGTGCCCTTCCACTTCCAGCGTGGTGCCTTGCGGGACGATCTCCAGCAACGTTTCGCCTTGGCGCACCACCGCGCCCTCGGTGTGCACGCCGAGATTGACCGCGACGCCGTCGGCGGTGGCGATGATTTCGCTGTGTTGCAGGTCGAAACCGGCGGAAGTCAGTTGCTCCGACAGGGTCACGCTTTTCAGCTGCGCGTCGGCCAGTTGCGTGCGGACTTCCTTCTGGTATTCCTCGGCGTGCTGTTGCAGCTTCAGGCGCGACTCGAGGATGCCCTGTTCCACGCGGCCGCTTTCACCGGTGTTTTCCGCCAGTTGCTGCTGCACTTGCGACAGTTGGCGCTGGTACTCCATCAAGCGGTTACGCGGGATGTAGCCGTTGTCAGCCAGCGGTTGCAGATTGCTCAACTGCTGTTGTAGCGAGTCGGCCTGGGCGTTGAGATCGGTACGGGCGCGGCGCATGCCGGCCAGTTGTGCGGTGGCACCTTCGATGCTCGCGCGCAGTCCGGCCTGCTCGCGGTAGTACGCCTCGCGGCGGCTGCTGAACAGTTGCCGCTGGCCTTCCAGCACCAGTGCCAGACGCGGGTCAGGGTCATTGCTCAGTTCGGCCGGAAAGGTCACTTGCTTGAGGTTGTCACGTTCGGCCTGCCAGCGCGCGAGGCTGGCCCAGGCCATGCGGTATTGCGCTTGCAGCGACTGCACATCAGCGGCGACTTGCGTCTGATCGAGGCGGAACAGCGGCTGGCCCTGCTTCACGATTTCGCCTTCGCGCACCAGAATCCGGCTGACCACACCGCTGCTCATCGACTGCACGGCTTTGCGTTTGCCCGACACGACGACCGTGCCCTGCACCGGAATGCCTTGATCCAGTGGCGCCAAGGCTGCCCAGGTGAAGAAACTGCCGGCGCCGACGATCGCCAGAATCCAGCCCATGCGCGCAAAAAATTTCGCATCGCGTTCCGGGCGTTCGGTGATGTAAGCGTGTTCCATGCTCGCTTCGTTTTCAGTGTTCATGCTTGCGCTGCTCATACACCCGAATTCCTTGTCGAGGGCTGATACTGTCGGCTCATGCTGAGCCCGCCCGGTGCCTGCGCAGCTTTTTCCCGTTGTTGCTCCTGCTGGCCGGAAAGTGCCTTGAGCACGTCCTGGCTGGGACCAAACGCCTGCAAGCGACCGTCGTTGAGCACCAGCAATTTGTCAGCCTGGGCCAGCACCGAAGAACGGTGCGTCACCAATACCACCGTGGTGCCTTGAGCTTTCAGCGCGGCGATAGCGCTGGCCAGTGCCGCTTCGCCGACGGTATCGAGGTTGGAGTTCGGTTCGTCCAGTACCACCAGACTCGGCGTGCCATACATGGAACGCGCCAGTGCCACGCGCTGTTTCTGGCCGCCGGACAAACCACTGCCGTCCTCGCCCAGTTGCGTGTCGTAGCCTTGCGGCAGACGCAGGATCATTTCGTGCACGCCAGCCTGTTGCGCGGCGGCAACGACTTTCTGCGGATCGGCCTCGCTGAAACGGGCGATGTTCTCGGCGATGCTGCCGCTGAACAGTTCGATGTCTTGCGGCAAATAACCGATGTACGGGCCGAGTTGGTCGCGGTTCCAGCGATGAATATCGGCGCCATCGAGACGCACGGTGCCGCCCAGAGTCGGCCAGACACCGACCAGCACCCGAGCGAGGGTCGACTTGCCGGAGCCGGAAGCACCGAGCACGCCGAGCACTTCGCCGGCATTCAGATTGAAATTGACCATTTGCAGAGTTGCCGCGCGGTGCCCCGGTGGGCCGGCGCTGACCTGTTCGAAGGTGATCTGGCCTTTCGGCGCCGGCAGCGCCATGGCGTCGTCACTCGGCGGGAACGCTTGCAGCAGCGCATCGAGACGGCGGTAAGCCAGCTTCGCCCCGCTCCACTGCTTCCACACCGCAATCAACTGGTCGATCGGGCTGAGTACGCGCCCCATCAAAATCGAACCGGCAATCATCATCCCGGCGGTCATATCACCCTTGATCACCAGCAATGCACCCAGGCCCAAGACCAACGATTGCAGGCACAGGCGCAGGGTTTTACTCACAGAACTGATCACCGCACCGGTGTCGCTGGCCTGATTCTGCAGACCAAGGAATCGCGAGTGCACCTGGAACCAGCGCTTGCGCAGTGAGCCGAGCATGCCCATCGCCTGAATGGTTTCGGCGTTGTGCAAATGGCTGGTGGCTAACTGGCTGGACTTCTGCGAGTAACCGGCGGCTTCGCCCAGCGGCTTTTTGGTCATGTATTCGTTGAGGCAGGCCAGCCCGATCAGCAACAGTGCGCCCGCTGTTGCGAGGACGCCGAGCCAGACGTTGAACAGGTAAATCACAAACAGGTAGACCGGGAACCACGGCGCATCGAAAAACGCGAACAGCGCAGGGCCGGTGACAAATTGGCGGATGTGCGTCAGATCGCCCAGCGACTGCCCGGCGTTGCCCTCGCCTTTGAACAGGTTGCGTTCGAATGCCGCCTGGTAAACCCGCAGGTTGAAGCGGCGCTCCAACTGACTGCCGATGCGGATGACGATAAAGCTGCGGACCACTTCCAGCATGCCGATGAAGGCAAAGAAGCCGACGACCATCAACGACAGCATTGCCAGGGTCGTTTCGTTCTGCGACGACAGCACCCGGTCATAGACCTGGAGCATATAGATGGAGGGCACCAGCATCAGCACGTTAATCAGCGCGGTAAAGCAGCCGACGCTGATCAGAATACTTTTGTAATCAGCCAATGCCTTGAATAAGGGAGCGGTGGCTGGGGCCTTCGCCATCTTCATTGATTCTTCCTGAAATGATTGGACCCGCCACACTTGGGCGAGACTTCAATTAATGTTGCGCTTACCTGCGAAAGATGACTTGCAAGTACCCGCTTACACTTTCATAACAACTGGCGCAAATAACGGCGGTGCAGTTGCCACTCAGTGTTTCTTATAACCAACGGCTGGCGCTTTATATTAAAACTTTGTCGCAGACTGGATCATCACAACTATTGCGCTGTGCGCTCGAGGGTAATCACCAGACCCGACTTCAAAGTGGTCAGATAGAGCCCGTCACGTTGTCGGCTGAAGAACTGGATTCTTGAGCCTTCCTTGCCGGTGATGGACAGGCCGTCAGGGTCGGGAAACCAGCCGATCGGAAGTTCTTCAAGCCAGGCACCCAGGCAGTCGGCGCCCTCGCCCAAGGTCTTGTTTACTTTCAATTCCAGGGAGCAAGTGTTGGAAGGTTTGTCCTGCTGCTTTTGCGCTTGTGGATCATCACCTCGGGTGGACAGCGTCGCGTGCCACTGCCCGGCAAATACGGAGGGTTCTTCGAGTCTGAGGCTGCTTGCCATGCTGGTTTCTCCTGAAATCATGAAGAGCGCCGCCGAGAGCCACGCCGCTACCGTGTAGGTAAAAGCTTTATAGATCATAGGAATATTCGCTCCGGCGTGTAGCCTTGCTTACCTGCCAATACGATGCAAGCAAAGAAAGCGGCGCATCACGCGCCGCTTTCCACTGCTACATCACGCCACGATGTCGCTGGTCGCTGCCTGGCCAACGGTGCTGACCTGGAAATCAGCCACGCCGTGCCCGGAGAAGTCCACCGAGAGCAGGCTGTTGCCGCCCGACGAGGTCAGGATGGCGTCGCCGGCAGAACCGGTGAAGCTGCTGACGAAGTGCAGGCCTGCACCGTTGGTGATGCCGGTCAGGTCGATTTTGTCCAGCCCGCTGACAAAATCGAGGATCTGATCGATCGCACCCGGCTTGGAATCGGAACTGGCCGCGAACACAAAGGTGTCCGAACCGGCACCGCCCCACAGCTTGTCAGCACCGCCAGCGCCGTAGAGGATGTCGTTGCCGGCACCGCCCTTGAGCTCGTTGGCCACGCTGTTGCCGATCAGCAGATCGTTACCCGAACCGCCAATGGCGTTCTCGATGATCGCGCCCTTGGCGATGGACACGTTGCCCACCAGGCCGCCAACGTCGGAGAACGAGGCGTCATTGAGGTTGATCTTCTGGTTCTGGGTGAAACCGGAGAAGTCCAGAGTATCTTTGCCGCCCGCGTCCCACACCGAGAACACCACTTTGTCACTCGACGACGAAGCGCTGAGGAAATCGCGGCCAGTGTTGGAGTTGAAGCCGTAGGTGGTGTCACCGGTACGGGTGGTGGTGTTGGCACCGTAGAGCTTCTGGATGGCAGCGATATCGTCCATCAGCGGGCCGGACGAATACGCTTCGACACCGCCCTTGCTGAAGTTCTGATTGGTGTTGCTTTCGCTCCAGTAGCTCATGACGCTGTAGCCGCGGGTGTCTTGCCCGTAAGACGCGTCGTTGTAGGTCGGGTTGCCATTACCGGCGTTGTAGTCGCCAGGGTGAGCGAGGCCCAGGCTGTGGCCGATTTCGTGCGTCAGGGTCTGACGACCGTAGTTGTTCAGATCCGGGTTTTTGTTCTGCGTGTAGCCACTGTTGATCAGGTACCACGAGGTGCCGTCATAACCGGCGCCCGTGCCTGGCAGATAAGCGAACGCTGCAGCGCCGTCCTGGCCACCGCTGTAGTTACCGAAGGTCATGTGGCCGTCACCGCCCGTGGCTTTCTCGGTGAAGGTCACATTGGCCACGTCAGCCCAGGATTGCATGGCGAGCTTGGCCTGGGCTTGTTGTTGTGCACTGAACTGACTGAACCCGCTGATCCCGTGCTTGTTCATCGTGCTGGACGATGCCGAAGTCAGGAACGTGTAGGTGAGTTCGATCTTGCCGCTGCCGTCCTTGTCCTGGTAGGCAGCGCCGTCGCGCAGCAACTGGGTTGCGGCCTGGTCGACGGAGAAGGAGGGTTTGCCATTGACCGTGAGGTTGCCGCCACGGTCGTACTGATGGCTGAAGCTATTGATCTGGTTGTACGCCGAGCTGAAGGCAGACAGCTGAAAAGCCTGTTCGGCGGTATCAATAGCATTCGCTTTAACTTTCGACATAAACACACTTCCTTGTTTAGCAATGGAACAGTTTTTGTCCGACAGGACGATCTCTGGCGAGGTCGTCCTATCACTCGCCCAATGAAGGCGTAAGAAACCTGACACAATTTGAAATCTGCCGTAAAGGATTTTTTTGAGATCAAATCGGGCTGTTTCGGGAAACTGCCGTAAACAAAGCGTGCGGGGGTGAAAGAATGTTTTAGTTGCGAAGCTTTTGCCTAATTGTCTGACGGTTTTCTATTTAAATATTAAATATGGGTAAGTTGTTTTTTGTTAGGCGCGTCTCACTTTGCTGCACTTTATTAGTGCGATGCCAGTGTATTGATATCAACCAGCCAAACACTGAAAGACATTGTGGGAGCGAGCCTGCTCGCTCCCACAGGGGATTTATGTATGCCTTAGTGATTAGCTACCGGTACGAATCTTGTTCCACACCCGCGTGCGAATCCGGTCAATGTTCAACGGCATCGCCTCCAACGCAAACAGCTTGCCCATCATCTCCGGGCTCGGATAAACCTTGGTGTCGTTCTTGATCGCCGGGTCGATCAGGCTGTCCGCCTGCTCGTTACCATTGGCGTAATGCACGTAGTTGCTGATCCCAGCCATCACGTCCGGGCGCAGCAGGTAGTTCATGAACGCGTAACCGGCCTTCTCGTCCGGCGCATCGGCGGGCATGGCGACCATGTCGAACCAGATTGCCGCGCCTTCCTTGGGAATGTTGTAGCCGATGTCGACACCGTTCTTGGCTTCCTTGGCGCGGTTCTCGGCTTGCAGGATGTCGCCGGAGAAACCGACCGCCACGCAAATGTCGCCGTTGGCCAGGTCGCTGGTGTATTTCGAAGAGTGGAAGTAGCTGACATACGGCCGCACTTTCATCAGCAGCGCTTCGGCCTTTTTGTAGTCCTCGGGATTTTTGCTGTGATGCGGCAAGCCCAAGTAGTTGAGCGCCGCGGGCAGCAATTCCGGGCCGTTGTCGAGGATCGCCACACCGCACTTCTGCAGCTTTTCCATGTACTCGGGCTTGAAAATCAGGTCCCAGGAATCCACCGGTGCGTCGTCGCCGAGCACGGCTTTGACTTTGGCGATGTTGTAGCCGATGCCGGTGCTGCCCCACAGATAGGGAAAGCCGTGTTCGTTGTTCGGGTCGTTGGTCTGCAGCGCTTTGAGCAGCACCGGATTGAGATTCTTCCAGTTCGGCAACCGGCTCTTGTCGAGCTTCTTCAGTGCCCCACCCTGAATCTGCCGGGCCATGAAGTGGTTGGACGGGAACACCACGTCGTAACCGGATTTCCCGGTCATCAACTTGCCGTCGAGGGTTTCGTTGCTGTCGTAGACGTCATAGGTGACACCCACGCCGGTTTCTTTCTCGAAGTTCTTGGTGGTGTCCGGCGCGATGTAGTCGGACCAGTTGTAAACCTTGACCGTTTCCGCTGCCTGAGCAAGGGAAACAGCGAGCATCAGCGGTGCCAGAGCGAGGGTCTTGCGGATCATGGATCGATTCCTGTGTGGGTTTTCTTTTTTGTTGGCAGGCAATCAAAGGATCAAACAATCAGAAAATCAGCACGTAGCTCTTGCGCACGGTTTCCTGGATATCCCAGATACCGAGCGTGTTGGCTGGCAACATCAGTGCGTCGCCGCCTTGGATGTGCAGGGTTTCGCCGCCACCGTCGGGGGTGAACGTGCATCGCCCGGAGATGAAATGGCAGAACTCCTGCGCGGTGATCTGCCGACGCCAGCGCCCGGGCGTGCATTCCCAGACGCCGGTTTCAACGCCGTCGTCGCGCTCGACGCTGGTGGTCGAGGCAATTGCGATCGGCTCGCCGAGGGGCACGGCCACCGGGTTGGATTCGTCGAGTGGCAATGTCGCGGTGTTTTTGAACTGGGTAATGCTCATGGTCTGACCTGTCTTTTGGGCTTTCTTGAAGTCAATCGGCGTTTAGTGCATGAAACCTTCCATGAACCCCGCGACCTGGCTGGCGAGCTTGCGCCGCCACGGCGCGGTTGCCGGGTTGGCCAGGGTCTGGTCTTCGTGGACGAAACTTTTGATGATCGCGTTGTAGCCGAGCCAGCGGCACGGTTCTGGCTCCCAGGCGCGCAGTGCGTGAATGCCGCCGTCGGGTAGCACCCATGGCTGCTGAGTCAGTTCGGTGTCGCGTTCGAGAATCAGATCCGCCAGCGTGCGGCCGCCAAGGTTGCTGGCGCCGACGCCCTCCCCGCCATAACCGCCGGACAGCGCGATGCCGTTGGCGCGATCGCAGAGCATGTGCGGCTTGAAGTGCCGGGACATCCCAAGGTTGCCGCCCCAGGCGTGGGTGATCTGCACGTTTTTCAGCTGGGGGAACAGTTCGCCAAACAGATAACGGCGCAGCTCGACTTCATCACGAGTCAGATCAAAGTTATGGCGCAGCTTGCCAGCGAACTGGTAACCGCCACGGGCGCCGAAGATCAGACGATTGTCGGCGCTGCGCTGGCCGTAGGTGACTTGGCGGCTGAATTCGCTGAAGGCCTGGCCACGATTGAGGCCGATTTCGTCCCAGGTCGCTGCCGACAACGGCTCGGTGGCGACAATCAGGCTTTGCACCGGCAGCTGATAGCGACCCAGCGGCGGCAAGGTCACCGAATAGCCTTCGACGGCCGGTACGATCCAGCGACTGCGCACGCTGGCTTTCGCGGTACGCAAACTGCCCGACTGCCAATGCGTGACCGGGCTGTTTTCGTAGATCTTCACGCCCATGTTCTGCACGGTGCGCGCCAGACCGCGCACCAGTTTCGCCGGATGAATGGTCGCCACGTGCGGCGCGTAAATCCCGCCGTACGGTTTGGCCACACGGATCTGTTGCGCGAGTTGTTCGGGGCTGAGCCAGCGGTAATCGTCGTCGGTCAGACCCTGGGCGTGCAGTTTGGCCAGATATTCACGCAGTGTGGCTTCCTGCTCTGGATAGCGCGCGGCGCAGTACAGCACACCGCCCTTGCGATAATCGCAGTCGATGCCTTCGCGTTCGAGAACGACTTCCACTTCATCGGGAATGCTGTGCAGCAGATCAAAAGAAGCGCGGCGCTGCTCGGGTGACAGCCCGGCCAGCAAGCGATCCTCGCCGAGCAGATTGCCCATCAGCCAGCCGCCATTGCGACCGGAAGCACCAAAACCGGCGGTTTGCGCCTCGACGATGGCAATGTCGAGCCCCGGCGCGAGTTTCTTCAGGTAGTACGCCGTCCACAGTCCGGTGTAACCGGCGCCGATGATCGCCACGTCGACGTCCAGATCCCGCTCAAGCTCGGGCCGCGCGGTCAGCGGCTCATCGAGTTGATCCATCCACAAACTGATAGTGCGCCACGCCGCCATGCAAGACTCCGCCACTGAAATGCTTCGATGGCGTCGATCCTAGTGCGCGGGTTCAGGAGAAGTCTTGCGCGCGTGTCCGCAAAGAAATTTGTTTAACGTAAGCCTTCGGAGACTGGCCAGTGTGCTGGCGGAAACAGCTGTAGAACGCCGACAACGAGTTGAAACCGGCAGCGAACGCCAGTTCATCGATGCGCACCGGCGGCGTGGCGTTGTCGAGTGCGCGCAGCAGATGTTGCAGGCGCGCCTGATTGACGTAGCGGTAGAAGCTTTGCCCAAGCACCTGGTTGAGCAGATAGGAAATCTGATTGCGACTGTAGCCGCACTCCTTCGCCACTCGCTGCAAGTCGAGTTCGGGGTCGAGGTACGGCTGCTGCTTTTCGAAGTACTGTTGCAGGTCTTCAGCCATGAAGCTCAATTGACGCGGCGACAGGCCCAGACGACTCACTGCCGGGCGCTGACTTGACGAGGCCGTGTCAGCAGTTTGCGTGCGCACCAGCGAGGCGTATTCGTTGACGCGCCAGATCAACCCGTCCTTGACCGTGATCGCTTCGCTGGAGCGAAACGACACCAGCCCGTCACCGCCGCGCAAGGTCACTTCGTATTGAATGAACGCGGTATTGCCGTCGACGCGAATGCGGTCGCAATGCTCAAGCAGTTCGTCGGATTCTCGCGGCATGCTGACCCGCACGTATTCGCGCAACTCGTCGAGACCGAGCACGCGGTTCTGAAAGAAATCGTTGTACTGAATGTCCGGGTGATACAGCGCCATGACGCTGTCGAGGTCGCGGTGCTTCCAGCTCAGGTGATAGCGCATGACCGTGGCAGCCGTGGCTTGGGTCTGCTCCGGGCCGTCGTCGTCGGCGTGCATAAAAGGCTCAGCGAAAAAGAACCGAGCTTGCCCAAGTTCGGCACAGGCTTCAATGACTAATCCGTAGTGGCCTTTTGGCGACAATTGCGTACGCCGTGACTTACATCAAAAAATGCGAAGCAATCGCAAAAAGAACTGAAAAATCTCACAGGAATTTCACACCGGGATGCTACTTTTAATGTCAGTCACCGGTTGAGCCAATGAAGGCTCTTCCCACCTAACATGAGCAAACGGAAGCGCTCGATGAAGAAGGCGGGCAACACATGAATAAAGGGTCAAGCAAAGTCACCTTTCCCAACGCATGTCAGTTGATGCGTTGGCATTTTCATCCCATGGGTTTCGAGGCGACGATGGACGCGCCGGGCAGCATGATCGCCCGTTTGTTTGATCGTGCGAGTGGCGAAACCATGATCGCCATCGCCGGCATCCCGTGCGCGACGGTGATGAATGCTGCGGATGTCGAGCGAATTATCGAGGCTGTGGAGGACGAACTGGAAGCCTTCGTACCTCCGGAGTCTCTCAGGAGTTACGCATAAGCTTTTGATTTAGAACAAAAAGCCCACATCTCTGTGGGCTTTTTTGTGCCTATGCAGTTTGTTTGGTGACACGGTGATCGACGAAGAACGGCTTGCCCTTCGCCACCCGGTCGGATGCCCGTGGCATGTTCACCGCTTGCGCTTCCTGTGGTTCGACGTACCAGTAGCAATGGCTGACCGCCCGCGTGATGCCGACATAGGCCAGGCGCAGGATCTCGTCCTTTTGCGCATTGTCATACGGCTCGCTGTCGCCCGACTTACCCAAACCTGCCATGCGATAGACCTGGTTCTTGTAAGGCGAACTGGTCAGGTGCTGGCAATCACCGAGCAAAAACACTGCATCCGCCTGCAAGCCTTTGGCACTGTGGTACGTAAGCTGTTTCAGGCGCCGCGCTTCGTACGGCAAGCTCGAATCCACATTAACTACGGACTGAATATGCTCTTCAATCAATAACTTATCGCTGCTTTTTCGATACAGCATCAAGATTGAATGACCCTGACGATAGTGTTCGGCGAGGCGCTGACCCAAGGCCTGATCATCGCGCTCCAGTACGTTGACCGGCTGCAATGGCTTGGGCGCGCCGCTGGCCTTGGCTTTTTTACCGGGGATCGCCGGCGCCGCGCGGACGATGTGTTCAGCGGCATCAATAATGTGTTGATGGCTGCGGTAATTGTCACTGAGCATCACCCGCGTAGTGCTCGGCGACGGGAACTCCTTGTCGAACGCCATGAAGTAACTTGGCGAACTGCCGCGCCAGCCGTAAATCGACTGCCAGTCATCACCGACACACAACAGCGACGAACGTTGCGCCCCCCGCCCGACATGCATGGCCGGGCCTCGACTGCGGATTTCGTTGAGGCTGGCGCGTATCCACGAAACGATCTGCGGCGATACATCCTGAAACTCATCGATCATCAAGTGCGACAGCGGCCTGAGCAACTCATCGCTCAACAGTTTGAGGTTTTCCGGTGAGTGCTCGCTGAACAACGCGAACATGCGGTTATAGGTCATGACCGGCGGCTTTTGATCGAGCAGATGATCTTCAAATGCGCGCCAGAACAGGCTCAAGGCCTCGAAGAAGAACCGGTCCGGATCATCCTTGGCAAAGCTCATGCGGCCGACGGCGTCAGGCACATCCAGGCCCAGATTCTCGATAAAGCCTGCCGCTGCGACAAAACAGTCGAGCAACGGCGCGGAGGCCAGTTCACCTTTAACCTTGTAATCAAAGCCCGGTCCGGCGCTGGCATCACCCGCCAACGTTGCCAGAACACGTCTCGACGACTCATAGCTATCCAACCAAATCAAAGGCTTACGACAGAAAGCTTGAAACAGGGTGCGTTTCACCGCCCACTCTGCGCGCACGCTGAGCTTGGCGTTTGGCCGGCTCAGCTGCGGGTTTTCCCGCGGATCGAAGCCGAGCACCACCCACGCATCCAGGCTCGGAATGTAGCCGTGGCAATGGAATGATGCCCCGTTGATATCGAAACTCTGTCGGTTCGGCTCAATGCCCTTGATCGGCCAGGCGCCAGCGCGGAACCACAGATCTTCGATGGCGTCGCACAGTTCTTCGTCGCGCCGGGAGGCCAGCTCCGTCACCGCAACGCGCTTCTGCACGTCCGGGTGATCACGCTCCAGCTCCCTGAGCTGTAGACCGGCCCGGGACAGCGGCTGAATCAGTTGGCGGAAACGTTCGTCTTCGTTGAACAAACGGTGATAGCAGGCGTTGAGTTGCTGACGTTGCGCATCGTTGATGCGCAGATCGAACGGATTACTGTCGACTTCGTCATCGGCACCTTGCGCTCGATGGCTGAGGTTTTCAAAAGCCTGCAAGCGCTCAAAACCCGGCAAGCTGCGCACCATCGGCAGAATGCGCGAGTGGAAGGTACGCACCAGTTCGCGCGCCTGGCGCAGGTTCAACGCCTGGCCCCAGAGCCCGAACAGCTCGATCAGCTTATTAATGAAATCCTTGCGCGACTCGCGGGTGAAGGTCACCACGGTCATCGAATCAAGCTCAAAACCCAGATAGTGATTGAGCAAAAGAATTCGCAGCACCAGTGTGGTGGACTTCCCCGCACCGGCGCCGGCGACCACTGAGGTCGACGGTGTTTCGCTGAAAATCATTTTCCATTGCGCGACGCTCGGCTGAGCGTGCTCAGGCAACAAACGGGCGACATCGGCCTTCATGCGTTTCTTCAATTCCGCTGTCAGCGGCAGACGCCAATCGTCAAACAGATGATTATCGACGCTTGGCGGGCGATGCTCGGTGTTGCGGCTGTCACGGATCAGCAGCACCTGCCGACCTTCTTCCAGCCCCTCAAGCTTGCCTTCCGTGAATCCATATTCGACGCCAGCGGTATGGCCGCTGCGAAAGCCATCGGCCTGACCGTGCAACCACGAGGCTCGGTGCTGCGCGCGCAAACGGGTCAAACCATGGCCGAAGAAGCGCGCAGCCAGGCGTTTTAACCATGGCATCTCGGCCAGGGGGCGAAGTTCGGGAGGAAGATCGGGGGTGTGTTGCGCCACGCTGACGGGCTCCAGTGTGTGAGGCTGTTGCGGCTATGGTGTCTGTATTTGCCGCTCAGTTCTAGCGAAATGCTTACAGGTCATTGGTTTAGGCGATGAACTGAAGGTGAGATGAGACCCTTTGGAGCGTGTTTCTTATCAGTCATTTCGATCATAACGCCGCACTTTTTCCGCTTTTTATCGATTATTAACTGATAGATGATGGCCGTCATAAACCACCGGTGTCGCGTCGGGTGTCAATCATTCACACCCCATGATGAACCTTTTGAGGAGACGATCATGCTTGAACTCAGACCTTTCAGCTCGCTGGGCGGCGCCCACCACGGCTGGTTGGATGCCCATCACCACTTTTCGTTCGCCGAGTACTACGACCCGCAGCGCATGAGCTGGGGCAACCTGCGGGTATGGAATGACGACGTGATCGCGGCGGGCACCGGGTTCCCGCAGCATCCGCATCGCGACATGGAAATCATCACCTATGTCCGTGAAGGCGCGATTACTCACCAGGACAATCTGGGCAACAAGGGCCGCACCGAGGCTGGTGATGTCCAAGTGATGAGCGCCGGCACCGGCATCGCTCACAGCGAATACAACCTGGAAGCGAAAGACACCAAGATCTTCCAGATCTGGATTCTGCCGACGGAAACCGGCGCACCGCCATCGTGGGGCGCAAAACCGTTTCCGAAAGGCCAGCGCGAGGGCTTTGTCACCTTGGCCAGTGGCAAGGACGGCGATGACCAGAGCCTGCGGATTCGCGCTGATGCGCGATTGGTCGCGGCCAATCTCAAGGCGGGTGAAACGGCGGAATATCGTCTGGATGAAGGCCGTCGCGCCTATCTGGTACCGGCCACCGGCATGATTGAAGTCAACGGCTTGCGTGCGCAAGCTCGAGACGGTGTGGCGGTGGCGCATGAGCGCGTGCTGAGCGTCACGGCCATTGAGGACAGTGAAATCGTCCTGGTGGATTTGGCGTAATCGCCTGAAGGGCAGACAAAAAAAGGGGCAACCATAATGGTTGCCCCTTTTTTCATGCACTTGCGAACATCACTTGCTGGAGATGGCGCCATCCACCAGCGTCTGCGCTTCAACGACCAATTGCTTGAGGTGGTCGTCACTGATGAAGCTTTCGGCGTAGATCTTGTAGATGTCTTCGGTGCCCGACGGACGCGCGGCGAACCAGCCGTTTTCAGTCATCACTTTCAGCCCACCAATCGCCTGGTCGTTGCCCGGTGCATGGCTGAGAATGCTCTGGATTTTCTCGCCGGCCAGCTCAGTCGAGGTGACCTGCGCAGGCGACAACTTGCTCAGCAACGCTTTCTGCTCCGGATTGGCCTTGGCATCGACGCGCACCGAGAACGGTTCGCCCAACTCATCGGTCAATGCCTTGTAGGCCTGGCTCGGATCACGACCGGTGCGAGCAGTCATTTCAGCGGCGAGCAACGCCGGGATCAGACCGTCCTTGTCGGTGCTCCACACGCCACCATCCTTGCGCAGGAACGATGCACCCGCGCTCTCTTCGCCACCGAAACCGAGTGAGCCATCGAACAGGCCATCGGCGAACCATTTGAAACCGACCGGAACTTCGTACAGACGGCGTCCCAGACGCTTGGCCACGCGATCAATCAAACCGCTGCTGACCACGGTTTTACCAACGCCAGCATCCGCGCGCCATTGTGGGCGGTTCTGGAACAGGTAATCGATCGAGACAGCGAGATAGTTGTTCGGCGCGAGCAAACCACCGGATGGCGTGACGATGCCATGACGGTCGTGATCAGGGTCGCAGGCGAAAGCAACGTCGAAACGCTCCTTGAGGCCGATCAGGCCTTGCATCGCGTGGCTGGACGACGGATCCATGCGAATCTGGCCATCCCAGTCGACGGTCATGAAACGGAACGTCGCATCGACTTCCTTATTGACCACTTGCAGATCGAGACGGTAATGCTCGGCAATCGCCGACCAGTAGCGCACCCCCGCTCCGCCCAGCGGATCAACACCCAGACGCAGTTTGGCGTCACGAATGGCATCGAAGTCGATGACGTTGATCAGGTCGGCCACGTAGGTGTTCAGGTAATCGTGACGATGCGTGGTGCTGGCCTTGAGCGCCTGCTCGTAGCTGATGCGTTTCACACCGGCCAGTTTGGCGCCCAGCAATTCGTTGGCCTTGGCTTCGATCCACTTGGTGATGTGGGTGTCGGCCGGGCCGCCGTTGGTTGGGTTGTACTTGTAACCACCGCTTTGTGGCGGGTTGTGCGACGGCGTGATGACGATGCCGTCCGCCAGGCCCGAGGTGCGGCCACGGTTGTAGCAGAGAATGGCGTGGGAGATGGCGGGCGTCGGCGTGTATTCATCACCTTCGGCGATCATCACGGTCACACCGTTGGCGGCCAGCACTTCCAGCGCGCTGGCCCCGGCTGGAGTCGACAGTGCGTGGGTGTCGATGCCGACAAACAGCGGCCCGGTGATGCCCTGGGCTTCGCGGTACAGGCAGATCGCCTGGCTGATGGCCAGAACGTGCCACTCGTTGAAACTCAAGTCGAACGAGCTGCCCCGGTGCCCGGATGTACCGAACGCCACACGCTGAGTGGAAATCGAGGCGTCGGGCTGTCCGGTGTAGTAAGCCGTTACCAGTCGCGGGATATCGACCAACAATTCTGCCGGTGCCGGTTTGCCCGCAAAAGGACTGAGTGTCATGCAAAACCTCTGGAATAGAGTGGTTCAGGAATAGAGCGCAGTTTACTGGCAGTTTGACCGCAGTGCGATGGGATCTATCCGGCACTCTCCCGATGTTTTTTAACGTTACTCTCCGGGTGCAAGGCGCAACGCGTCGCCGATCAGCCCGACCACGCTGGCCAGATCATGATCGCCGTGGCTCAGAGGGCTCAAACGCAGATGGTGCGCATGCAGCCCTTGCAGGCTGAACAACTCGCCTGGCGCAATAATGATTTGCTGCTTCAGCAGGCGCTGGAACACCTGCGCCATGTTGACCGGCCGCAGAGAACGCACCCACACGGTTGCGCCACCCTGGGGTTCGACAACCTGCAACGCATCGCCGAGACGTTCGCGCAACAACTCGATCAATTGCGTGCGACGCTCCTTGAGCATTCGCCGCAATATCGCCAAATGCTGATCCAGCCGACCACCCGCCACCAGCCTGGCAACAGCTTTCTGGCGGATTGGCGACAAGCGAAACGCGCGCAACAGAAAATGCCGCTGCAACTCGTTGCGCCACTGCCGTGAGAGCAATATGCCGAAAGGTGCCTCGGCACCGATGAACTTCTCGAACGTGGAAAACACCAGCAGACGATCAGGGTCCAGCCAGTCGCGCAATCGTTGGGCGCCCCCTCCTTCGTGGAGTTCGCTGTAACAGTCGTTTTCCAGCACCCAGGTGCCATGACGCCCGAGCAAATGCGCAACGGCCTGCTGGTTGCTCGGCGGCAGAAGGCTGCCCCGTGGCATGCTCAACGTTGAAGACAACAGCATCAGGCGCACCGGCTCACTGTTGAGCACCGACTCCAGCCGCTGCACGTCAATCACGCCACCGGCAAGCAGCGGCAGCTCGATGACACGCACCTCGGCGACTTCCAGTAAACGCAGGATCACCCAGTCACAGGGCGACTCGACGACGATGGTGGCCTTGCGCAACTCAAGCACGGAAATCAGAACTTCCAGCACACCGCGCAGATCTGCGCCGATATAGACGTCATCTGCACACCAGTAATTGGCCGTAGACGAGGTGTAGCGCGCGGCCAGTACCGTACGCAATTCCAGCTCTCCGCAGGGTTGCACCAGCGCTTGCGGCCGGCGTGGATACTGGCGCAGCAGTTCGCGTTCAAGCATCAGTAACGGGCTGTCCAGCGGTTGCAGCGAAGCCGGCTCATCGGCACTCAGTACACACATGCCCGGGCGCCTCGCATTCACGTAAACGGTTTCCAGCAAATCACTGCCGCAGTCGGGTGAATCCATCACCTGTAGCGCTTGTGCGTAGTATCCGGACTTGGCGATTGAATAGACCCGACCCTCCTTTTCCAGCAGCGAATAGGCGTACTGGACAGTCGAGATCGACACGTTGAGCCGATCCGCCAATTGTCGCAGCGAGGGCAAGCGTACCGCCGAGCCACTCCCCGCCTCGTCGATCAGTTGCGTGAGGTATCGATAAACCGCCTGATAAACGAAGTCATTCTGCCTCGCCACCTTCACAAGCCCGCATCCGTGGGCATGGGTGCATCTCCCTGCACCAGACTCACGATCAACCCTCCGCCGATCGATCGGCGGCTGGCTCAACGACCGGCTCCTGCGAGGCGCTTTCGTCGGCAGCGGGCATGTGAACCGGCCCCATTGCATACAGACGCACAATCAGTCTGAGCGGCAGCCCGCTGACATCCGTCATCCATTTCATGACTTGTTCCGGCGCATGCAGGCCCTGCATGGCCCGGTGCAGATCCGGCAACGCCACCAACATGCCGGGATGACAATGGCGCAAAAAGCGTTCGAGCCCGGCGCCAGCATTGATGAACGGTGAAAACAACAGACACGTCAGCTGGATTTCATTCAGTTCAAAATTGGCCAGCAGAGCGCTTTCAGCCTGCATGCGCAGTCGCTCGGGTTCCTGCAGATTGCCGAAGCTCGCCAGCAACTGTTCGCATACCGGTTCGGGGACCTGTCTTTGTCGCATGGATATCAGGCTGTTTTCCAGGTAGTCGCTGACGCCAGCCTCGTAGGTCCGCCCCTCGATGAATTTTGCCTGCAAACCTCGCAAATGCGCGGCGACCAAAGGCTCGACATGTTCGTCATCACCCTGATAAAGCGTCAGGTCATCTGCCTGAAACCCCAGAAAATCACTCAGCAAAGGCCAGCGTTCTTCGAGCTTGCCGACAATCATGTCGTTGATACTGATGAAGCTGGTGCGCCGACAGGCTTCGAATTGACCTTCGGGACGCCAGGCTACCCGCTCGTCTTCGGGGTAAAACTCACGGTAATAATCGCCACCCAGCCCATCGAGCAACGGGAACAGCGCTTCAAATCCGACAGAGCTCACCCGTTGCCCGGCGATCGCAGCTTTCTGTGCGGCGCGACCCAGCCCCTCAAGGAAGTGCTTCTGTCGGCGCGCAGACTCACTGCCGATCATCGCATCGACGCCATTATTCCAACGGGCAACCTGACCGTAGAACTCGGCAGTCGCCAGGTAAGCGTCGTCCCACAGCTCGAGCGTTTCGTCCCAGGTCCGACGATGCCCGATCAGCAGCAGATTGATACGGCTGGCCTCGCGCCCGGCCTCGCCAATGGGTGCCTGATGATCAAACGGCAAGACCTCACGGTGATCCAACATCACCAGTTCGACCCGAGGATCGTCATACAGAAACAGCGCGCTGTAGCTGCGGTGCATGTTTTGCAGGGATGCCTGGCTGCTGCCGTTCCAGCGCAGGTTGGCGACCCGTAACTGAAAGGTCGCGGGCGAACGCCCGGCAATGGTCAGTTGCGCGGCCCGCAGCAATGCCAGCGTGTAACTACTGTCGCGCGACCCTGACTGGTTCACCAATACCTTGAAATGACCGATGTTCTCCATACCGCCGGCGGCCACGGCCAGTCGCTGGATCAGCAACTGCAGCGCCGTGCGTTCTGCGCGCGAGAAGAAACTCAGCAAACGTTGCAATACTTGCTGGTAGACATAGTTCATTGCCTGATCATGGATCGTGCTCATCGGTATTTACCCGGTATCGAAAGTTTCATGCCGCGCAAGCTGAAAAATCAGCCCGGCGACAATTCATCAATAAGTAATAGACGTTCGAATGCTAACACTTACAAGTTTGTAGTTATTTGAAACACTTGAGCCGGAAAAAGCGCTCCTGCCGCCGGCAACCTGCCTCAAGCCCCTGTAATTGTTGAGATATTTTTTATCGAACGAAGTCCTAGGAAACTTCCCACAAGGTCCCACGACAAGTGAGCACAAGAAAAAGAGAAGCAGCTTCCGAACAGCCCTACAACAATTAAACAAAAGTTGGCTTGATCAATCGATTTATTCGTTTGATATAGCGCAGGACAAATTGAATGCACAGGCATGACTCATTCCTTGAGATGAAAGTAATCATTCAATTATCAGGGCTTACAATGTGATTAGAAGATACAGATGGAGAGCAAAAACCAGTTCAGTTGCTGAACGGCCCCAGGCGAAACACCAGGAAGCTCTGTTTTTCAGGAGGGAGGTAAACACACAAGAGTCCGTGCGGCCACGGACTCTGATGACAGGGCTTACGCCGGTTCGACCTGCAGCGCGACCCTTTCGCGACATGGACATTCGTCCATGTAACGATGCGCTTCGACGAACTCGTTGAACGGAAATACACGCGTCTTGAGCGGCAGCAGCACGCGATCCGCGGTCAACTGGTTGATGTCACGCAAGGCACGCTGCAACGCGACGTGATCCTGAGTGATGCCCAGCTCCGGCTTGCCGGTGAAGTTGCCGATGCAGTGCACGAAGAACTGAATGTTCTTCTGGAACGCTGCACAAGCCGGGAACGGCGTCTGGTTGCCGCCTTGCAAACCGTACAACACCAGGCTGCCACGTGGCGCCAGCACATCGCCCAGCAACGACATCTGCGGGCCGCCGAGACCGTCGAACACCACGTCGACACCACGGTTGTCGGTGATCTTGTTGATGCGCATCAACAGATCTTCCTCTTCGGTGACGATGACTTTTTCCGCACCGAGGGACAGCAGGTACTCGCGCTCTTCGGCTTCTTTGGTCGCAGCGATCACCCGCACGCCCATCGCCTTGCCCAGCTGGACAAACGAAGGGCCGGCGCAATGGCTGGCATCAGTGACCAGAGCGAACTGCCCCGGTTTGACCCGCGCCAGATCGGCGTAGGCAAAGTAGGCGATCAACAACGGCGTGTAGTGCACGCTGGCTTCGATCGGGCTGAGCACATCCGGATAACGGGTCAGCGCGGTACGCGGCAACACGATCGATTCGCCGTAGACCGGGTAGTCGTTCGCACTCTCGGCCGGAAAACTGGCGACCTTGTCACCCACTGCCAGATCATCGACACCGTCGCCGACAGCGGTGATCACACCGGCCATCTCGTGACCAAGACCCGCAGGCAGTCGCGCCTGAGACGAGGCCAGATTCTGACGCCAGAGGGTGTCATACCAGCTGATGCCGATCGCCTCGACACGCACCTGCACTTCGCCAGGACCTGGCTGAGCGGCCGCATGCTCTTCGCATTTGAGCACCTCGGCCGGACCAAACTTGTGAAAACGGATCGTGCGGGACATCGCAAACCTCGTCAAAGTAACCTCTAATGCCATGAACTCTATCTGGGCTTTTGACCCAAGACTATCAGTGGCTATTAATAGTCGACATGCCTGTCATTGATTCCGCAGCAGGGGCGGCGTTGGCAAAATCCATGAAAAAACTGCTGCCACCGTTTCAGTAAAGCTGAATTTTCCGGTGCAGAGTACCAGCCTTTCCCCGTAAGATTCATGCCGGCCATTGTTCTCATATGGCCGCTCTCGTCAAGCTTGATGACTCTGCCAGGACTCCAGATGAATCGTAATGACCTGCGTCGTGTCGACCTGAACCTGTTGATCGTATTCGAAACATTGATGCACGAACGCAGTGTGACCCGGGCGGCAGAAAAGCTGTTTCTCGGCCAACCGGCGATCAGTGCGGCGCTTTCGCGCCTGCGCAGCCTGTTCGATGACCCGCTATTTGTACGCACCGGGCGCAGCATGGAACCGTCCGCCCGCGCGGTGGAAATCTTCGCCCTGCTCTCCCCGGCCCTCGATTCGATTTCGACCGCCGTCAGCCGTGCAGCCGAATTCGACCCGGCGACCAGCACCTCGGTGTTTCGTATCGGCTTGTCCGACGACGTCGAATTTGCCCTGCTGCCGATGCTGCTCAAACGCCTGCGCGCCGAATCGCCAGGCATCGTGCTGGTGATCCGTCGCGTCAACTACATATTGATGCCGGGCCTGTTGGCTTCCGGCGAGATATCCATTGGCGTCAGCTACACCACCGACCTGCCGGCCAACGCCAAACGCAAGGTCCTGCGTCGCAGCGCACCCAAACTGCTGCGCGCCGATACCGTGCCGGGGCCGTTGAGCCTGGACGACTACTGCGCACGTCCGCATGCGCTGGTGTCGTTTGCTGGTGACCTCAGTGGCTTTATTGATGAAGAGCTGGAGAAACTCGGGCGCAAACGGCATGTGGTATTGGCTGTGCCGCAGTTCAATGGCTTGAGTACGCTGTTGGCGGGCACCGATATTGTTGCGACCGTGCCGGATTACACGGCGGATGCGCTGACGGCGGCCGGTGGTGTTCGAGCGGAAGATCCACCGTTGCCGACGCGCACGTTTGAACTGCACATGGCTTGGCGTGGGTCGCAGGATAATGACCCGGGTGAGCGTTGGTTAAGGTCGCGGATTCAGATGTTTTTTGGGGATCCGGATAGTCTTTGACATCCCGTCTCTGCAGACAACAATCAGATGGCGCAGATGGCTGAATCGCAGTGATCACGATGCAGGGCCATTTCAACAAAGAGTTGGTATTCCCAGCAATGAACAGGCTCTGTCCCATCACTTGCCTTGCTGCGCTTCTTTGTACTGGCTGTGGCAAAACAGCCAGCATTCCACCGGCAAATCTCACGTTGTCGTCGTTCGAGCTCGGCCCCGCCAATCTGTTCATGGCGCACTTCAGTTCCACTGTGGACCTGGAGCGCGCGTTCAATGACTACGAAAAAGCCAATCAGCTCACGCCGACTCTGATCTGTTCTCTCAATCGAGACATGGGGTTCTCGTCTGAGCATTCAATCGCGATAAAAGCCGAAGGACGAGTGAACGCGAGCATTCAGGCAAAGCCCAACTACAAATTCTCTTCCGATCTGATCTTTTACTACACCAATCCGGATGGGACGCAACGCGACCTTAATGAAGATTTTCAGGTAACCATCACCTCGTCATCGGCAAGCATATCTGGCAGATAGGCCCGGTTATTGCCACCCTCAAACACCTTGACCACCAACGCTGCCGCGCCAAGCGACGCGCGACCAAACCCCCGTCGGCTATCCGGGGAACGGCATCATCCAGCAGACAACGCGTGCCGAGACAGCGCTGATCCATTTCAACAACTCATACCAAGAGAGCGCTTTGCCCCTCCACGATTTCGCGAGTTTCACTGCCATAGAGGCACCGACCCAAAGGTGATGTCTCTGGCAGTAACAACTTGCGGCTTTTTATGCAAAACGGCACAACCCAGAGCTTCAAGTCTTTCGAACTCGTGAAGTCGAATACAGGCAAAGGCTGAGTAAATGACTCCGTCCACGGGTAGATCAACACGACGCTCCCCGGACTCTTCAAATAGAGGTGTGCGTAGGCGTGCAATTGGTAGAAATCGCTCTGGCTGAGTTGGTATTTCTCAACACTGTTGCCCTTGGCACTATCCAGAAGCTTCCATTTCGTATCGAGCACCATGCAAGTTTGGCCGCCCTGCTCTATCAGCAAATCCGGTATGAGGCGGAACCAGCCTTGCTGCTTGTGGCTCACTAAATGGTGCTTGCTGGTCTGGGTCCGCAGATTGAAACCCTGCCGGACTTGAGCGTCGAGGTGCTTCGCCACATAAGCTTCGAACACCGCCTCCATGGGAAACAACATGGAAGGTGCGTTGTGCTTGCCTGCACCTGTCACCGGGCTGTCGCCTTGCAGGATCAACCGCGCCCAGGCAAGCGCTGGTTCGTAATAGCTCATACCCCGATCCAGCCGGATACGCTTGAGGTCCTGGGCTACATCAGTGCACACAGGCACGTCGGCGAACACGAAACACAACTCGCGCGCCAGGCGCTGGTTACCCGGTACTTTGCACATACCCAGCGCTTTGCGCAGTGCTGCATGAATGAGCCTGTTTTCTGCGCGGTCCTGAATAAACTCGTCGTATTCGGTGAAAAACCGGTCACGACGCACCACATTCTGCGACAGATGAGCAGCTATCAACAATTTGCCACGCAGGCTCGACAGATTAGCCTGCCGAGTGCTGTAGTCACTTCGAACCCCGCGCTTTACCACATCCATTGCTGACGCTAGAAACTGCTGAAGAAATACCTCGAACAACGGCATCTGTTCCTTTTGAAGATCAGCATTGGATGTCTTGATATGACGAAAGCCTCGCAGACACTTGAGCATCTCTATCAACGTTTTGCGTGCGTCCTCCACCGTCGTATTGCGACCGATCTTGGGCAGAATCTCTATTTGATAACCACAGGGAGCACAGAGCACGCCCACATAGTTGGAGAACTGAATGGCGCGCCGCCCCCGACGACTTGTCAATTTCATCCAGACCGGCGCAAGTACGTCAGGGGTCAGGCATTGCTCTTCAAGCCAGGCAAATACCTTCGCGGGGACAGTGTTGCCAATTGCACCGTCAGCCTTGGGTACCAGCGTATCGAACTCGAAAATCTGTATGGACGTCATTAAGCAAGCGTCGCGTAGATTTCGATAAAGGCTTGCGGGTGATGCAGCGCATCCGCATTCAAACGATACTGAGGCCGCAGCGAGTATTCATCCAGACCGTGATTGGCGCCAAACAGGTCCTTGGGCAGACTGTCGGTTTTCAACTCCTGGACAAACTGAAGCATGTCCGCTGATTTCTGGTTATCACCCAGTACCAGTCGAATTTTTTGCCAATCCTCGAAAAAATACTCTTCCAGCAGCGGAATGATGCGTGTCTTGAAAATGCCGCCGAGAGCCTTGAAACGCTCCTCGGACGCGAGATTTTTCAATGACGTGAAATAGGCATGGCCAATAGCGTGTTCACGGTCATACAACGCCTCGATACGCAGGTTGAGTGCCGTCAGCAACTTATCGAGATGGAGGGTATGACCGCCTTCGGAAACCGTGATTTCGGCCAACACAGACGGTTCTGGCATCAACTCGATGAATTCGAAACGACGTCGCAATGCCGTATCAACCAATGCCAGTGAGCGGTCGGCTGTGTTCATCGTCCCAATCACGTCAACATTTGAAGGAACGCTGAATGGCTTGTTCGAATAGGGCAATGTCAGGGTTACCTCATATTCACCACCCTTGCGTTTGTCGACTTCGATCAGCGTGATTAACTCGCCGAAAATCTTGCTGATGTTGCCGCGGTTGATTTCGTCGATCACCATCGCATATTGCTGATCCGGATTTTCCTGAGCCTCTTCGCACAACCGCAGGAATGCGCCTTTTTTGATCTCGTAGCGGACATCCTTTGAAGATTCTGTTTGTGTCTTTTCTGGAGTCAGGCCTTCAGGTTCGACAAGCATCGGACGCAGACCTTCGACGAACTCTTCGTAGCCGTAGGATTGGTGAAAAGTTACAAATTCGTAGCGTTTTATCCCATCGGCGGACGTGTAGCCCTCGCGAAGCAACTCTTGCAGCTTGCGTGTTTTGCCGGTGCCTGGAGGGCCAAAATAGATTTGATTAGATGGGACGATGGCTACTTCTGGAAACTCCACGCTGTTGGCCTGCTCACCTTCCTTGCCTGCTGTTTCTTCCTCGACACCGTAGTCGACCGGCCAGTAACCGGTTCGAATGGAGTGCTGCCCACGCTTTGGCCCGACGTTACTTTTACGGGCAACCGCCGCTTCGACCGACGCGACGAGTTCCTCACTCAGGTCCTGGTTTTCAGTGATCGGTTTCAACCCACCGAATGATACCCACCTAACCGACACCCGGTCTTTTCGCACAAACAACACACCCGTGGATGACCCCCTTTCCGCGCTCTTTTCCTTCCCGCCGAATACCAATTGAGTGTTAGTGGCTTTTGTAGACCACCAATCAAAACCCAGTTCGTGAATCGCAAGGGCCAACCGTACGAACAAATCAGTAGTCTTGTAATACCACTCAGGTTGCCGCTCTCTGAAGTCCTTGCAAACTTGAAAACGTTTTAGAAGTGCCGCCACTTCAGGTCGAGTGTTCAAGCCAAGATGGTCTACCATTTCGTCGTATCCAATTCCAAAATTAGTGATAGCCGCCGCACTCCAATCGACAATCTTTTGAAAGCCGAGGGCCAGGCCTTCTTCAACCGGCAAGGTCGCAACAATAGGTGAGGACTGATAAGAGCCGCGCAGTTTTTCATAGCGGTCGCGCAACGCTTTATCTGCGTTTTTTGTATCGACCAGATCAAGTTTGACGACAAAGCCCCAATTGGCATCGATACCGACGGTATAGGCCAAGCCTAAGGGAGCGTCCGCGCGAGGATAGATGCGCGCCCAGTTATAGCCCAAAAACGCCTTCTGCCACTGGCCTATGGGCCTGCGAATGACTCGAGGAGCAATGCTGTCCGGGAAGACATGCCGTTGCAGTTCAATCGCCCACAATTTGGTGATGTCGTAAGCCTCGCGCAATTGACTGTAGGCTTGGCGGTGCGCAATGTCGTTCTTGTCAAAGACCCTCTTCTGCCAGGTTCTCAAACAAACGAATTGTTCACGGGTGAAGAAGTTTGCTGCCACGTGTCGTCATCCCATCCTTGAAAGTAATCGCATGGTGCCACCACTCATATGGAGCGGATAGAGCACCTCGAAATAGTTTTTCATTTGTGCGCCTCTTTTGCATTTTTGTGCGACACATCCCCTTTCAGGACTCCCGCAAGGCTCTGGCACGGTGTTAGTTTGTAAATGTATGTGTCTCAACCTAGAGGCACGCCTAACTCACTGCCCTGCAAAGGAATGCCCTTCGTAATGAATGTCCCTTTCAAAAAACTGGCTGCCACCACCTTGATGCTGGCCGGTCTTGCCGTGTTCGCGGCGCCCGCACAGGCCAATATCACCCCGCAGCAGAGCGCTGAAATTCTCAAGAGCTACAGCGCTGAAAAAGCCACTGACTTCCGCCAGTTCCTCGGCAATCTGGGCAAGAGCGATCTGGCGAAAACCGCTGACATTGGTCCGGCGATTGGCGCCTATCTCGATAACAAGACTTTAAACGCCGAGCAGCAGAACGAAATCTATCGTCTGCTGGGTATCTACACGCGCGCAAAATACACCGCCGCCGCCACCGAAACCCTGCGCGAACTGGTCGAGATCCCGACCTTTCGCAAGGATGGCGTCGAACAGCACGACAACCCGGAATTCACCAGGATCGCGGCGAAGATTCAGAGCCTTGCCGAGTCCTTCAATCTGAAATTCCGCAACATCGACAACCGTGTCTATGAAATCTCTCTCGACGGCACGGGCGACGAAGTCGTCGGCATTCATGCGCACGCCGACGTGGTGCCGGTGACGCCGGAAAACTGGGTGCTCAAGGATGGTACCCGCCTCGACCCGTTCAAGATCACCCTGATCGGTGACCGCATGTATGGTCGCGGCACCGAGGATGACAAGAACGGTATCGTGGTCACGCTCTACGCCATGAAAGTCATCAAGGAAGAAAAACTCCCGCTGGTGCGCAACTTCAAGTTGCTGGTCGACACCACCGAAGAAACCACGGGCGACGCGATCCCTTACTACTTCGAACGCAATCCGACACCGAACTACAACCTCGCGCTGGATGGTGGCTACCCGGTGGTGATTGCCGAGAAAGGCTACGGCACCGTCATGGCCAACTTTTCCAAGCGCAAAGGTGAAGGCAAAGGTGCCGAAATCATCTCGATGACCGGCGGTCTGGCGACCAACCAGATTCCGTCGGCGTCGGTCGCCACGCTGGTCACCGACAAGCCTGCGGAGCTGGCTGCCAGCCTGCAAAAGGCCGGCGACGAGTTTGCCAAACGCAATGGCGGCGACTTCCAAGTGAGCGCCAAGGTCGACGGCAAGGACGTCAAACTGACCGTGACCGGTGTGTCCGCGCACTCCTCCGAGCCCGAATCCGGGGTCAACCCGGTTGCGCGGATGCTGGTCTTTATCAATAGCCTTGATGGCAAAGTCGCGTTCAAGCACAACCACATCACCGATGCTGCGCGTTACGCTGCCGACAACTGGGGGCTGGATTACCTGGGCAACAAGCTGAGTGTCGGTTTCTCCGATGCCTTCATGGGGCCGCTGACAACGTCGCTGACCTACGTCGGCATGGATGACAAAGCCTTCAAACTCGCGGTCAACCTGCGCGTGCCGAAGGGTAAATCGCCGGAGAAGCTCAAGGCTGAAATCGCTGGGAAACTGGCTGCCTGGAGCAAGAAAAGCCACGTCGCCGTTGCCTTCGACTATTCGATCGCGGAGCCGATGTACCGCAATCCTGAGGGTGAGTGGGTCAAGGCACTGCTGGCTGTCTCGACGGAAAACCTCGGCATGAAACACGAGTTCGGCACCTCCGCCGGCGCTACCTCGGTGCATGAACTGCCGAATGGCGTGCAATTCGGTCTGGCCATGCCGAACGTGAAGTACACCGGTCACACCGATGGCGAATTCAAGACCGTGGAGCAATTCCAGCTGGATCTGCAGATCGTTACGGAAATGATTGGCCGCATCGGCCAGTTGCCGAAACTCTGACCGCATTGTCGAACCCGCCGCCATGGCGGGTTCGGCATTTTTAATCCCCGCATAATCCCCGCCGCGCAGCCTCGCCCCTGACTTTTGCACATCGGGCAACACAGAATTGCCTTCAGAGAGATTGATAGCCACCTAACGAAAGGTGCATGCTAGAGGGCTAGTTTGGGTCTTATATCATTCCGAATGATAGTTACCTTTGCTTCATTCGATTCGTGCCATCACACCCCGCCGAGCATCATCCGCCCATCTTCAATACATTGGCGGATGCATCCATGGAACAGTCACTCAAACATTTGCGCTTCCCGTTGGCCATGTTGGCCGTACTGGTGATGAGCGCCTGCGGCAAGACTCCGGAGACTGCCGCCACCCTGCCTGCGGCGAAAGTCAGCGTGGCCAAGGTGCTGGAACAGCCGGTCAACGAGTGGGACGAATTCACCGGGCGCCTCGAAGCGCCGGAAACCGTTGAAATCCGTCCTCGGGTCTCCGGCCAGATTGATGACGTCGCTTTCACTGAAGGCGCACTGGTCAAAAAAGGCGACCTGCTGTTCCAGATCGACCCGCGTCCGTTTCAAGCCGAGGTTCGCCGCCTCGAAGCACTCGTAGCTCAATCCCGCGCCAACGCCACTCGCAGTGAAAACGAAGCCGGTCGTGGTGAACGTCTGCGCGCCAGCAACGCCATTTCCGCCGAACTGGCCGACTCGCGCACCAGTGCCGCCCAAGAAGCCCGCGCCGCTGTCGGTGCCCTGCAAGCGCAACTGGACCTGGCCAAACTGAACCTCAGCTTCACCCGCGTAACGGCGCCAATCAGTGGTCGCGTCAGCCGTGCCGAAATCACCGCCGGTAACCTCGTGACCGCCGACACTACGCCGCTGACCAGCGTGGTTTCCACCGATCGCGTTTACGCCTACTTCGACGCCGACGAGCGTGTGTTCCTCAAATACACCCAGCTCGCCCGCAACGGTCAACGCGGCGCCACGACCCCGGTGTACATGGGCCTGTCCAATGAAGACGGCAACCCGCACCTCGGTCAGATGAACTTCGTCGACAACCAGGTCAACCCGAAAACCGGCACCATCCGTGGTCGTGCTGTGTTCGACAACAGCGACGGCACTTACACCCCGGGCCTGTACGCACGCCTGAAGCTGGTCGGCAGCGGCACCTACAACGCCATGCTGATCAACGACGAAGCGGTCGGTACCGACCTCGGCAAGAAGTTCGTGCTGGTGATGGATGCGGACAACAAAACCGCATACCGCGCCGTTGAACTGGGTCCGAAAATCGAAGGCCTGCGCATCGTTCGTACCGGCCTGAACAAGGACGACACGATCATCGTCAAGGGTCTGCAACGGGTTCGTCCTGGTTCACCGGTCACCCCTGAAGTGGTGCCGATGGCCAGCGAACAGACCATCGCGGCACTCGCTCAACAACGTCAAGCGCTGGAAGCCAGCAACCTGCCCAAAGTCGCCCCTGCCAAGGGTGCGTCCGGTGCGGTTGTGAAGCTGGCCGCTACGACCCCACGCGGTTAAGGGACGATAACTCCGATGAATTTTTCCCAATTCTTCATTTCACGGCCGATCTTCGCAGCGGTGCTGTCGCTGTTGATCCTCATCGCCGGCGCGATCTCGCTGTTCCAGTTGCCGATCAGCGAATACCCGGAAGTCGTGCCACCGACCGTGGTGGTGCGTGCAAACTTCCCGGGCGCCAACCCTAAAGTCATCGGTGAAACCGTGGCGGCTCCGTTGGAGCAAGCCATCACCGGCGTCGAGAACATGCTGTACATGTCCTCGCAGTCGACCGCCGACGGCAAGATCACCCTGACCATCACCTTCGCCCTGGGCACTGACCTGGACAACGCGCAGGTGCAGGTGCAAAACCGGGTGACCCGTACCGAACCGAAGCTTCCCGAAGAAGTGACGCGCATCGGTATCACCGTCGACAAAGCCTCGCCCGACCTGACCATGGTTGTGCACTTGACCTCGCCGGACAAGCGCTACGACATGCTCTACCTGTCCAACTACGCGATCCTCAACATCAAGGATGAGCTGGCGCGTCTGGGCGGTGTCGGTGACGTGCAACTGTTCGGTATGGGCGATTATTCGCTGCGTGTCTGGCTCGATCCGAACAAGACCGCTTCGCGCAATCTGACCGCCACCGATGTAGTGACTGCGATTCGTGAACAGAACCGTCAGGTCGCGGCCGGTCAATTGGGTGCGCCCCCTGCCCCGAATGCCCAGAGCTTCCAGCTGTCGGTTAACACTCAGGGCCGACTGGTCAGCGAGGAAGAGTTCGAGAACATCATCATTCGCGCAGGCGACAATGGTGAGATAACTCGTCTCAAAGACATCGCTCGTGTTGAACTCGGTTCCAGTCAATACGCCCTGCGCTCGTTGCTGGACAACCAACCGGCGGTGGCCATCCCGATCTTCCAGCGTCCAGGCTCCAATGCCATCGACATCTCGAACGAAGTTCGCGGCAAGATGGACGAGCTGAAGAAAAACTTCCCGCAAGGCATGGATTACAGCATCGTCTATGACCCGACGATCTTCGTGCGCGGCTCGATCGAGGCGGTGGTTCACACCCTCTTTGAAGCGCTGATTCTCGTGGTCCTGGTGGTGATCCTGTTCCTGCAAACCTGGCGTGCCTCGATCATTCCGTTGGTGGCAGTGCCGGTGTCGTTGATCGGTACGTTTGCGGTGATGCACCTGTTCGGCTTCTCGCTCAACGCTTTGTCGCTGTTCGGACTGGTACTGGCGATCGGTATCGTAGTGGACGACGCCATCGTGGTGGTGGAGAACGTCGAGCGCAATATCGAGCTCGGATTGAATCCGATCGAAGCCACCAAGCGCGCCATGCGTGAAGTGACCGGCCCGATCGTTGCCACGGCGCTGGTGCTGTGTGCGGTGTTCATTCCGGCGGCGTTCATCTCCGGCCTCACCGGGCAGTTCTACAAACAGTTTGCACTGACCATCGCGATCTCGACCGTGATCTCGGCGTTCAACTCGCTGACCCTGTCGCCAGCACTGGCCGCTGTGTTGCTGAAAAGCCATGACGCGCCGAAAGACCGCTTCTCCAAGGCACTCGACAAGATCTTCGGTGGCTGGTTGTTCCGTCCGTTCAACCGCTTCTTCGACCGCGCCAGCCATGGCTATGTCGGCACGGTTGGCCGGGTTATCCGCAGCAGCGGCATCGCCCTTCTGCTGTACGCAGGCCTGATGGTGCTGACCTTCTTCGGTTTCTCCAGCACGCCGACCGGTTTTGTACCGGGCCAGGACAAGCAATACCTGGTGGCCTTCGCACAATTGCCAGATGCTTCGAGCCTGGATCGCACCGAAGACGTGATCAAGCGTATGTCCGACCTCGCATTGAAACAGCCAGGCGTGGAAAGCGCCGTAGCGTTCCCGGGCCTGTCGATCAACGGCTTCACCAACAGCCCGAACGCCGGCATCGTGTTCGTGACCCTGAAACCGTTCGATGAGCGTAAAGACCCGAGCATGTCCGCCGGTGCAATTGCCGGGGCCTTGAACGGTCAGTACGCGAACATTCAAGAGGCGTACATGGCGATCTTCCCGCCACCGCCGGTACAAGGTCTGGGCACCATTGGTGGTTTCCGCCTGCAAATCGAAGACCGGGGCAACCTGGGCTACGACGAGCTGTACAAAGAAACCATGAACATCATTAACAAGAGCCATAGCGTGCCGGAACTGGCGGGTCTGTTCACCAGTTACACGGTGAACGTGCCACAGGTCGATGCCGCCATCGACCGTGAAAAAGCCAAGACCCACGGTGTGGCCGTCAGCGACATCTTCGACACCCTGCAGATCTATCTGGGTTCGTTGTATGCCAACGACTTCAACCGCTTCGGGCGCACCTATCAGGTCAACGTTCAGGCCGAACAACAGTTCCGTCTCGAATCCGACCAGATCGGTCAGCTGAAAGTACGCAACAACAAAGGCGAAATGATCCCGCTGGCGACCTTCATCAAGGTCAGCGATACCTCGGGCCCGGATCGCGTGATGCACTACAACGGCTTCATCACCGCAGAAATCAACGGTGCGGCAGCGCCCGGCTACAGCTCCGGCCAGGCCGAGAAAGCCATCGAGAAACTGCTGAAGGATGAACTGCCGAACGGCATGACCTACGAGTGGACCGACCTGACCTACCAGCAGATTTTGTCCGGCAACACCGCGCTGTTCGTGTTCCCGCTCTGCGTACTGCTGGCGTTCCTCGTGCTCGCCGCTCAATACGAAAGCTGGAGCCTGCCACTGGCGGTGATCCTGATCGTACCGATGACCCTGCTGTCGGCCATCACCGGTGTGATCATCTCGGGTGGTGACAACAACATCTTCACCCAGATCGGCTTGATCGTACTGGTGGGACTTGCCTGTAAGAACGCGATTCTGATCGTCGAGTTCGCCAAGGACAAACAGGAAGAAGGCCTCAACCCGCTCGCCGCGGTACTCGAAGCTTGCCGTCTGCGTCTGCGGCCAATCCTGATGACGTCCTTCGCGTTCATCATGGGTGTGGTGCCACTGGTGTTCTCCAGCGGTGCCGGTGCCGAGATGCGTCACGCCATGGGTGTGGCGGTGTTCTCCGGGATGCTCGGGGTGACCTTCTTCGGTCTGTTGCTGACGCCAGTGTTCTACGTACTGATCCGTAACTTTGTCGAACGCGGCGAAGCCCGCAAAGCGGCCAAAGCTCTGAAACTGGAGGCGCAACAATGAGTCTGAAAGTCTTCCTGCCGAGTCTGCTGGTGCTGGCCCTCAGCGCCTGCGCTGTCGGTCCCGACTACAAGACCCCAGCCACGGAGGCGGCCAATATCACGGCCGTCACCGACGGCGCCGCCGGGCAAAAAAACTTCGACCGCTCGAAATTCGAAGGCATCTGGTGGCAGCAATTCGACGATCCGACCCTCAACCAGTTGGTGACCCAGTCGCTGCAAGGCAACCGTGAACTGCGCGTGGCGTTCGCCCGCTGGAAAGCCGCCCGGGCGATCCGTGACGACGCCAGCAACGATGCGATGCCGACCATCACCAGCCGTGCGAGCAGTGATCTGGCCAAGGGCCAAATCCCTGGCCAGACCACCAACCGGGTCAACAGCGAACGCTATGACCTCGGTCTGGACATGGCCTGGGAGCTTGACCTGTTCGGGCGCATCCAGCGCAATCTGGAAGCCAGCGACGCCGATCAGCAAGCAGCCGAAGCCGATCTGTACCAACTGCAAGTCACCATGATTGCCGAACTGGTGGATGCTTACGGTCAACTGCGCGGCGCGCAATTGCGCGAAAAGATCGCCGTGGCCAACCTGAATAATCAGGTTGAGTCGCGCAAGATCACCATCAGTCTGCGTGACGCCGGTGTTGGCGATCAGCTCGATGTCGAACGGGCCGATGCCCGTCTGGCCTCGGTCGAAGCCAGCGTGCCGCAATTGCAGGCAGAACAGGTTCGGCAGAAAAACCGTATCGCCACCCTGCTGGGTGAGCGCCCGGACAAACTGACCGTCGATCTGAGTCCAAAAGACTTGCCCGCGATTGCCAAGGCCTTGCCGATCGGTGATCCGGGTGAACTGCTGCAACGTCGTCCGGACATCCTCAGCGCTGAACGCAAACTGGCTTCGGCCACCGCGCGTATCGGCGTGGCGAAAGCCGATCTGTTCCCACGGGTCAGCCTCAGTGGCTTCCTCGGCTGGACCGCCGGGCGTGGTTCGCAGATCGGTTCCTCGGCGGCCAACGCCTGGGCACTCGGCCCGAGCATCACTTGGGCGGCGTTCGACCTTGGCAGCGTACGCGCCCGTTTGCGTGGCGCCGATGCTGATGCCGAAGGCGCACTGGCGACTTACGAGCAACAAGTATTGCTGGCCTTGGAAGAGTCGGAAAACGCTTTCAGCGATTACGGCAAGCGTCAGCAACGCCTGATCTCGCTGATTCGCCAAAGTGAATCAAGCCGCAAGGCTGCCGACCTCGCTGAAATCCGCTATCGCGAAGGCACGACTGACTTCCTCGTGCTGCTCGACGCTCAACGCGAACGGTTGAATGCCGAAGATAGCCAGGCCCAGGCCGAAGTTGACCTGTATCGCGGCATCGTCGCGATCTACAAGGCCCTTGGCGGCGGCTGGCAGCCGGAGGCTGTTGCCAGCAAGTAATCGATTGTTAAAGAGCTCCTTTGGTTGGCCGCAACCAACCAAATTTTTTGCCCCGCGTATCATTCGGTCGCGGGGCTTTTTTGTGCCTCGAAAATCACACCCTCTTCTGTAGGAGCTGCCGCAGGCTGCGATCTTTTGACTTTGCTTTAAAAGAGCAGATCAAAAGATCGCAGCCTGCGGCAGTTCCTACAGGGATCAGTTTTCCAGCACGGTGACCGTCGCTGTGGTGCCGGCACGCAAGCGGTTCTTGCCGGCATAGTCGCCATCGATGTCGATCCGCACCGGTACCCGCTGTGCCAGTTTTACCCAGGTGTAACTCGGGTTGATGTTGGCCAGTAACCGGCTGCCCGGCGCGTTTTCCCGGTCGGCGATGGCGAAGGCGATGCTCTGCACCCTGCCGCCGAAGGTCTCCCCGCTCATCAATTGCACCCGTACCCGATCGCCCTCGGCAATTCGCGGCAATTTGGTTTCTTCGAAGTAACCGCTGATGTAGAACGAGTCACTGTCGACCAAGGCCAACAAGGCGCCACCGGCCACCGCGTAATCGCCCTCACGGGTCAGCAGGTTGGTGACATAGCCGCTGACCGGGGACTCGACACGGGTGCGCTGCAAGTCCAGTTCGGCCTGGGTCAACGCAGCAATCGCCAACTGCACATTGGCCTCGGCGAGACCGAGATTGGCCTGGTTGCGCAGCAGATCCGCCTGGGCAACGGCCACATCGGTACTGGACTTCTCCCACTCCTCACCGGAAATCGCAAAGCCCTGCTTGAGCGTACGCCGCCGGCGTTCTTCGCTTTGCCGCTGCTTGAGCAAGGCTTCGCTGGCAACGATCGCCGCTTGCGACTGGCCCAGTGTGGCCTTGGCCACTTCCACCTCACGGCGCGAATGCTCCACCGCCAGCCGGTAGCGCGCCGGGTCGATCTCCATCAACAGTTGCCCCTTGTCGACATGCTGGTTGTCCTGCACCGCCAGACTGACAATGCGCCCCGAAACATCCGCCGACAGCGTCACCACATCGGCTCTGACCCGGGCATCGCGAGTCCATGGGGCACGGGTGTAATGCTCCCAGGCAAACCAGCCGAGCACGATGGCCAACAGCACCACCGCCAACGTGATCAATCGCGTGAATAACACTTTCAAGGCATCAGCCTCCCATCAGCAAAATCAGCGTGGCACAGACACAGGCATACAAGGCGCCTTCGAACAGCGCCTCATGCCAGACCAGACGTAGCACGCCCAGACGCCGCAACCCCCAGTCCAGCACCATAAATATTGGTATGGCCAACAGTAATGCCTGGGCAATGGGCGGCAGGTAGACACCGCCAATCTCGAAATCAATGGGCAAGGGCTGCTTCTCCTTCCGGGGCGGGACGCTGGATGGCGTCACCGTGGCGCTGCAGAAATGACACGACGATCAACAGGGCCACACGCATACGAAACAGCGACCACACATGCTCATGACTGGCGACGTGCAACTCATCCAGTTCGTCGCCCAATGTGCGCAGCGCGCCCAACAAGGGTGCCAGTTGAATGTCCTGACGCCCGGCAACAAACCGCCCGGTTTTGCGCACGGCCGAAGCCAGACGCTGACTGAAGGCGTCCGTCAACAGCGCATTGTTGTGTGCCTGCTGCCGCAACTGATGCATCGCCACACCCAGCGCAACACACGCCAGGCTGATTTCGTACAATTGCTGCATCGCACGACTGTTCACCGCTGGCAACAGGCCGAGCATGCTGGTCAGGCGATCGACCATACGGCTTTCAAAAGCGAATTGCTGTTCATCGGTCGCCGGGGTTTTGCTCAGTGCATACACCTGCTCGCGCGCTTCGTTGTACAAACGGCGCAGGCGCCAGGCCGGTCGAAACGGGAAAATCCACGCATAGACGATCAGGGCGAGCATGGCTGCACTGACGTAGGCGCCCGCAAATTCGAACCATTGAATGGCGGTATTCTGCCCAGTCCCGACATTCTGCGGGCCGAGCATCAGGAAACTCGACAACCCCAGGCCCATGCCGATGCCCGCCGTCGCCGGACTGGCCAGACCGATTGCGATCACATACAGCAGCGGCGCCAGCAATAACGCCAACAGCTCGAAATCGCTGATCGCCGGCACCAGCATGAATTGATAGAACGCCGAGACCACCAGCGCCAGCCCCAAGCCTCGGGCGTAACTCTGCGCGGCCATGAGTGGACGCGGAAACGTCGCCATCAACGAACAGAGGATGCCCACCAGGATCATCCCGCCCCGTGCGCCGTCCCAAGCGGTTTCGATCCAGATCAATCCGGCCACCAGCAACGCGGTGAAGGCGCGGACCGCATTCATCGACGCCAGGGTGAAGTCCAGATGCAGCGGGCTGACCTGACCGCGATAGAGGCAACTGGCCTCGCGCCCTTCCTGAATGGCATCACTCAATTCAAGGACCTGCTCGAGTTGCTGCAACAGCCGCGCCTGCTCCCAGCGCAACGCCCAGGCCAGTGAACGCAAGGTGGCGCTCATGTCTTCGGTCAATTGCTCGGCCTGATAAGCCAGCGCTTCGAACTGTTGCTGCAGCGTGACGAACTGGTGACGTGCGCGCGCGGGCAGTGATCGCCCCTGCTCCGCCAACTGATCGAGCAGCGCCAGTTCCTCCGCGCGCAGGCGCTGGATGTTCAGCGGCAGATCGCCCTCCCAGCGTTCGGTGAGCAGCTCACGCTGATGACGTAATGCGGTCAACCGGGAAGTCAACAGCATCAGTTGATTGCCCAACAGCAGCACCAGATGGTTGGCGCTGCGCAACCGCGGCGCATCGAAATACAAATGCCGTCGCAGGCCTTCAAGGGCGCTGATCTCGCCTAGCAGCTGCATCTGCCGGCCCTGGAAATCGGCCTCGCTTTCTTCCGTGCGAAGTACCGCCGCAGCGTGGCTGGCGGCCAGTTTGATGACCTGATCGACCTTGGCGAAATAGCCCTTGGCCACCGCTTGCGGCCGTGCCGTCAACAGGCTGACCACGCATACGCAGGCCACGGCCAGCAAGGTTTCAGTAACACGGGTCACCGCCAATAGAAACGTGCCGTCCTGATCGGGAATCGCTAATAACGCGACGACTACAGCGGTGTAACCGCTGAGCACAAACGCTTGCGAACTGGTATAGCGCAGCAAAGTACCGCCGGCCGTGCACAGCGCCAGCCACAGCGCCAGGGTGGTAATGAATGGCAGCGGTGCCTGAGGAAAGATAGCCATGATCAACACCGCCACCGCCGCCCCGAGGGTGGTGCCGATCACCTGACCGAAACTGCGCGCCAGCGCCATCCCGGCCAGCGGCTGGCTGACAATGACCACCGCCATGATCGACCACTTCGGCTGATCGAGGTCGAACAGGAACGCCAGATACAACGTCAGCAACCCCGCCGCAATGGTTCGCAGGGCAAACAGCAGCACGGCCTGACCGGGATGGATCACCGCCTTGAAGTAATTGAACAGGGCTTGCATGGGAACACTCATCGAAGCGACTTCTGCAAGCGTAGACACTGCATTGAAAGCCTGACGGGTAACTGAGTCGACGCAGCTTGTAGGGCGATTCGCATCCACAGGGTTTGACTCGTGGGCCGAGCTGACCGAAGCTTGCCGCTCTGCTCAAGTACGCCTGTTTCGGAAACCTGCATGCCTCAGTCTCGCCGCTACCTGCTTATCAGCCTGGGCCTAGTGCTTGTTGTCATCGTGGCCTGGTTGTCGCTGCGCAGCACCGCGCCGGTCATCCCCGATTCGATCAAGCACGGCTACAGCGAAGCGCTGAATGCCGCTCGCACCGGGGAGCCGGGGGCGGCGCGCCAGTTGTACCAACAACTGGGCCGCCCGGACATCTCGGTCAAACGACGCGTGTGGCTGCATGGTGAGTTGCCCAATTACCCGAGCCCGCAGGCGTTGAAGCTGGCCGACACGGACCTGCAGAACGAAGCCCCCGAGGTGCGGCTGGCGGCGATCAAAAGCGTGGTGGGACTGGTGCCGGGCGGGCAACGCAGCCTGTTGCTCGGGCCGATGCTCGAGGATGACGATCAAACTGTACGGTTTGCCGCGATCAATGCCCTGCTGGGCTTGACGCCGGATGAACTGGGTCTGTATTTCGCACCGTTGCAACAAGCGATCGACGGCTGGGAACAAACGCTCAAGGCGCAGCCAGAAAGCGCCGCCAGCTACGCACAACTGGCCCGACTGCACATTCACAACGCCGAGCTAAAAGAGGCGCAGGTCGCACTCGACAATACCCTGCGCCTGGAGCCCGGCAATCTGCCGGCGCTGGTGATGCAGATCGATGTCCTCGACCGCCAGGGCCAAACTGACGCGGCCCGACAACTGCTGGTTCAGCAACTCAAGGCACAACCTGATTCTGCCTATCTGCAACATGCTCTGGGGCTTTGGCTGTTGCACCACGATCAGCGCGAATACGCCCTGCTCGGTTTATCCAAAGCCGTTGAGCTTGAACCCGATAACAAGGATTACCGCTACGACCTCGCCACCACCCTGCACAGCGCCGAGGAACTGGAAGCGGCGCAGAAGCAGTTGCAGGAAATCGTCCAGCGCCACCCCGCCGACCGCAAGGCGCGGGTGTTGCTGATCAACTACTGGAAGGAAAGCGGGCAACTGCAGAACGTGCAGATTCTGTTGGCGCAGCTGGAACAGCTCAATCCTGATGATCCGGCGTTGCAACAGGGCCTCTGACCCATTATCGACAGCTCGTTCGACATATCCGGCAAGGAATTTCGGAACTGCCATCACGCCGAAGGGTCAAGTTAATCAGGCCGCACGATTCTGTTGGCGGCCTCGCTTCCCCTAGTCATGAGAGGGCATTTTTTGTCTACTTCTAACGAGTTGATCAGTGCGAAAGCCGCTACCGGCATTGTAGGTCTGGACGACATCCTCGCCGGTGGCTTGTCTCGCGGTCATGTTTTCTTGCTGGAGGGTGAACCCGGAACCGGCAAAACCACGGTAGCTTTGCATTTTCTCCTGGCCGGCGCGAAAGCCGGTGAACGCTCGTTGTACATCACGCTCTCGGAAACCGAGCGCGAACTGAGGCAAGGGGCGTCGTCCCACGGCTGGACGCTGGATGACAACATCAAGATCTTCGAGCTGACGCCCCCGGAAAGCCTGCTCAATGCTGAACACCAGCAGAGTCTGTTGTATTCCTCCGACTTGGAACTGGGCGAAGCCACCAAGCAGATATTCGAAGCGGTCGAACGCTTCAAACCTACGCGTGTGGTGCTCGACAGCCTCTCGGAAATCCGTTTGCTGGCGCAGAGTTCGTTGCGTTATCGCCGACAGATTCTGGCCATCAAGCATTACTTCGTGCGCTATAACGCCACCGTTCTGCTGCTTGACGACCTGACCACCGAGTCCCTCGACAAAACCGTGCACAGTGTGGCTCACGGGGTCATTCGCCTTGAAGAGCTGACGCCCAACTACGGCGCCGAGCGCCGACGCGTGCGGGTGGTCAAATACCGTGGGCAAAAGTATCGCGGTGGTTTCCATGACTTCACCATCATGGGCGATGGCGTACATGTATTCCCACGATTGGTGGCAGCCGAACATCGCGGCGAATATGCACGTTTGCAGTTGACCAGTGGTATCAGGGAACTCGACGCCCTGCTCGGCGGCGGCATCGAGACCGGTTCCAGCACGCTGATTCTCGGCCCTGCCGGTACCGGCAAATCGTTGATCTCGATGATCTTCGCCGCCGCTGCCGTACAACGCGGGGAAAAAGCTGCGCTGTTTATCTTCGATGAAGAGCTCGGCCTGCTGTTCGAGCGAATGAACAACATCGGCATCGACCTCAAGGCGCTGCAAGCCACCGGCAACCTGTTGATCGAACAGGTCGACGCCGCTGAACTGTCACCGGGCGAGTTCTCCCACCGCGTGCGACGCTGCGTCGATGAAGGTCAAATCAAAACCGTGGTCATAGACAGCATCAACGGCTATCAGGCCGCCATGCCGGAAGAAAACGCACTGGTACTGCACATGCACGAGCTGTTGCTGTACCTGAATCGCAAAGGTGCGGCGACGTTCATGACCGTCGCCCAGCATGGTCTGGTCGGCGACATGCAAGCGCCGGTCGACATTACTTATCTGGCTGACACGGTGATTCTGTTGCGTTATTTCGAAGCACTGGGCAAAGTCCGCCGCGCGATTTCGATCATCAAGAAACGCACCGGCAGCCACGAATCGACCATTCGTGAATACCGCATTTCCACCCAAGGCATGACCATCGGTGAACCGCTGGAAGCCTTTCAGGGCGTGCTGCGGGGCGTACCGACTTACCTCGGCGCGAGTAATCCGTTGCTGCAGGAAGAGACCTTGTGACGGTTCAAGTGCCGCTGGCCGAACGGGCGCTGATTCTGGCCCCCGTGGGTCGCGACAGCCAGATTGCTCTGATGATTCTCAACGAGGCCGGTTATGGCGCAGTTGTCACGCCTGGTCTGGGTTCGCTGTGCACGGAACTTGAGCAGGGTGCCGGTCTGGTGCTGGTCGCCGCCGAAGCGTTGCGCGGGCCGGAACTGGAAGCTTTGTTCCTGTACCTGGAACAGCAGCCGGCCTGGTCGGATCTGCCCATAGTGCTGTTGACCCATCACGGCGGCCAGGAACAAGGCCCCTCCTCGCGCCTGAGCGATCTGCTGGGCAACGTGACCTTCCTTGAGCGACCGTTTCATCCTGCGACGCTGGTCAGTATGGTGTCCGCCGCATTACGTGGCCGACGACGACAATATGAGGCCCGCGACCGGCTCATCGATTTGAGCGAAAGCGAACGGCGTTTGCAGTCGACGCTGGAAACCCTTGAGCAACAGGTCGAAGAGCGCACCGCACAACTGCGGCATAACGAAGAAGCGCTGCGCCAGTCACAGAAAATGGAAGCGGTCGGCCAACTCACTGGCGGTATCGCCCACGACTTCAACAACATGCTCACCGGCATCATCGGCAGCCTTGAGTTGCTGCGCCGGCGCCTGGCCCGTGGACGCACGGACGACCTCGACAGTCTGATCGACCTGGGCGTGACTTCGGCCAACCGTGCCGCCAGTCTGACCCACCGCTTGCTGGCATTTTCGCGCCGGCAATCGCTCGATTCGAAAGCCGTGCAGATGAACACCCTGGTGCTGTCCATGGGTGAGTTGCTGCAGCGCAGCCTCAACGAAAGCATTCAACTGGACATGCGACTCAACGACAAACTGTGGGTCACGGAAGCGGATCCCAATCAACTGGAAAGCGCCTTGCTCAACCTGGTGATCAATGCCCGCGACGCCATGCCCGACGGCGGCAAACTGGTGGTCGAGACCAGTAATCAAGTGCTCAACCGCGAATTCACCGAGGCTTACAGCAATCTCGAACCCGGTGATTACGTGATGCTCAGTGTCACCGACAACGGCAGCGGCATGCCGCAAAGTGTCATCAACCGCGCGTTCGATCCATTTTTCACTACTAAACCGATTGGTCAGGGTACCGGGCTGGGCCTGTCGATGATCTACGGTTTCAGCAAGCAGTCGCGCGGGCATGTCTCCATCGACAGCGAAATCGATGAGGGCACCACGGTCAGGCTGTACCTGCCGCGTTTTCGCGGCGAAGAACTGTCCAGTCCAGATGCCGCTGTTCAACAAGCCCCGGATGCGCTGGACGGCGAAACGGTGCTGATCGTCGAAGACGACCCGGCCGTGCGCGTGCTGGTCTGCGCGGTACTTGGGGAGTTGGGTTATGCCTTTGTCGAAGCCTGGGATGCTGACAGCGCCGTGCCGATTCTGAATTCGACGCAGCGTATCGATCTGCTGATCAGTGATGTCGGCTTGCCCGGCATGAATGGCCGGCAATTGGCGGAAGTCGGCCGACAATACCGGCCGGGGCTGAAGGTGTTGTTCATTACCGGCTACGCCGAGCACGCGGGGGTGCGTGGTGGGTTCCTCGATTCGGGGATGCAGATGATCACCAAACCGTTCACTTTTGATCTGCTGACCGCCAAGGTGCGGGAGATGATCAAAAGCTGAAACGCTGAAACTGAAGGAGCTGCCGCAGCCTGCGGCAGCTCCTGCACGGATATCAGGCGAGCAATTCCTGAATCTTTTCCTGCAACACATCCAGATCAAACGGCTTTTCCAGGATCGGCGCCTTGCGCGTGATCGGGCTGCCGGTTTCGCGGATTTCCTGCGGGTAACCGCTGATGAAAATCACCTTCAGGTCCGGGCGCAATTTGACCGCCGGTTCGGCGATCTGCACACCGGAGATCCCGCCCGGCAAGCGGAAGTCAGTGATCAACATGTCCAGATGTGGCTTGCTCGCAAGAATCTCGAACGCCTGCTCGCCGTTTTCGGCCTGCAACACGCGATACCCCTGCCCTGACAGGTAATCCGTCAGGACCATCAAGATAACCGGTTCGTCCTCGACGACGAGTACTACATCTTGTGCATCTACGCTCATGGGAAGCCTTTGTTCGGTCAATAGCTGCTGATACGACCGTGTGGTCACTCAGAGGTTGCGTCGGATTTGCCGTTTTCCTGGATTGGCAGACAAACGCGAAACAGGGCGCCTTCGTTGATTTCACTCTCGACGACGATGGAGCCGCCATGGGCGGCGACGATCTGCTCGGAAATGAACAGACCCAGCCCGAGCCCGGCCACTACCGTCTTGGCGGAAACCCGTTCGAACTGTTGGAAAATACGCTTCTGGTTCTCCTGGCTGATACCGATGCCACGGTCTTGCACTTCGACCCGCGCCTCATCGCCTTCACGGTAAACGCGCACCTGAATCGGGCTGCGACCGCCATAGCGCAGGGCGTTGGTCAACAAGTTGGTCACCACCTGCTCGATGCGGAACTCGTCCCAATGGCCTTCCACCGGCGCTGGCGCGGTAAACGACACTTCGGTTTCTGCGGCTTCGATCTGTTGCGCGAAGTTCTGCAGCAGATTACTCACCAGTTGCACCAGGTCGAAACGACTCGGGCGGATCGACAGTTTGCCGGTGCGAATGCGTGACACGTCCAGCATGTCTTCGATCAGGCGGATCAGGCTTTTGATCTGCCGCTCATCGCGATCGACCATGGCGTGCATCTTGTCGAGGGAGAACGCCGCGGCATTGTCGCGGGCCAGGTGCATTTTGCGCAGCTGGGTTTCGAGGATAAGACCATTGAGCGGCGTACGCACTTCGTGGGCAACGATGGACATGAAGTCATCGCGCATACGCACGGCCTGCTCCAGCTCAAGTTGAGTGCTTTGCAGCTGCTGCAACAGCGCTTCCTGCTCACGGCGGGCCTGCTCCAGCGCTTCGAGCTGTTGCTTCATCGCCTTGCTCTGGCGGTACAGATCGACGAAAACGTTGACCTTGCTCTTCACCGCATGGATATCCAGCGGTTTGTGCAGAAAGTCCACCGCCCCGCTCTCGTAACCCTTGAACGCGTAATTCAGTTCACGGCCGGCGGCGCTGACGAAAATGATCGGGATGTTCTTGGTTTTCTCGGTGCCGCGCATCAACTCGGCGAGTTCGAAGCCGTTCATGCCCGGCATCTGCACATCGAGGATGGCCATGGCGAATTCGTGTTGCAGCAGCAACGACAGCGCCTCGTCCGCCGACAACGCTTTGTAGACGGTACGGTCTTCACGCTTGATCAGCGCTTCGAGTGCCAGCAGGTTCTCCGGCAGATCGTCGACGATCAGCAGTTTGGCTTGGATATTACTCAGCATGCGATTCGTTCCAGCTCGACAAGCAGACGGCCGATGCCGTTAATGGGTAGGACATGATCGGGCTGCTGAATTTTCAGTGCAGCCTGAGGCATGGTGGCGACTTGCGCCTCTTGCGGGTCCTGAACAATGGTCAGGCCTCCGCGATTTTTGACTTGTGCCAGCCCGCGCGCGCCATCGTGATTGGCGCCGGTCAGCAGGACAGCGGCCAGAGATGAACCATAGGCGTCGGCGGCCGATTCGAACAGGTAGTCAATCGAAGGCCGGGAATAATGCACGCGGTCCTCAAGACTCAGCGAAAGGCTGCGATCCTGCTCCACCGACAGGTGATAACCCGGTGTGGCGAAATAAACCGTCCCGGGAGCGATGTCCTGCTTGTCCGTCGCCTCTTCCACCGGCAGCATCAGGCGCCGGGCGAACACCTCGGCCAATTGGCTGCGACGCTCTTCAGGCAGATGCAGAACAACAATGATCGGCAACCCATAGCCTCGGCGCAGCGGTCCGAGCAGGCTCAGCAGCGCCTCAACGCCACCGGCGGAAGCACCGACCACAATCGCCTCGACGCGAGGTAAAGCCACGGCCTCGTTCATTTTTTGCGGTAGATCCGTTCTTGTTTCACCAGCGCTTCGAACTGGTTGGCATAACTGGAAAAATCCAGCGTTTCTTTACTGCCGAGCACCAGAAAGCCGCGATGGCAAAGCGATTCATGGAACAAACCGAACGCTCGATCCTGAAGCTTCTTGTTGAAGTAGATCAGCACGTTGCGGCAGGAGATCAATTGGGTTTCGGAGAACACACTGTCCGTCGCCAGACTGTGGTCGGCGAAGGTCACGTTTTCGCACAGGCTCTTGTCGAAAATCGCGTAACCGTACGCTGCAGTGTAGTAGTCGGCAAACGATTGCTGACCACCGGCCTGCTGATAGTTGGCCGTGTACGCGCGCACATTCTCCATTGAAAAAATCCCTTGCTTGGCCTTGTCCAGCGAGCGCGGGTTGATGTCGGTGGCATAAATGATCGTGCGATCGAGCAGGCCCTCTTCGCGCAGCAGAATCGCCATCGAATAGACCTCCTCGCCCGTGCTGCACCCGGCGATCCAGACCTTGATCGACGGATAGGTGCGCAGCAATGGCACCACTTCCCGGCGAATGGCGAGGAAGTGCGACGGGTCGCGAAACATTTCGCTGACCGGAATCGTCAGCAATTGCAGCAACTGCATGAACGCCGTCGGGTCGTGCAGGACTTTTTCCTGCAATGCCGAAATCGTCGCGCACTCGAACTGGCTCAGCGCATGCTGTACCCGGCGCTTGATCGAAGCGCCGGAATAATCGCGAAAATCGTAGCTGTACTTGAGGTAGATCGCCTCAATCAACAAGCGCAGTTCGATTTCACTGTTTCGTTCGGCTGGTGTACTGCGTTCCACTAAATGCGTTCCATCTTCGGTAACCACACGCGAATCAGCGAGAACAGGCGATCCAGGTCGATGGGCTTGGCCAGGTAATCATTGGCGCCCGCCTGCAGGCAGCGCTCCTGATCGTCCTTCATGGCCTTGGCCGTCACCGCGATGATCGGCAGCTTGCGCCAGCGCGGATCCTTGCGGATTTCAATGGTGGCTTCGAAACCGTCCATTTCCGGCATCATCACGTCCATCAACACCAGATCGATGTCCTCGACTTCATTGAGTCTTTCAATCGCCTCACGACCGTTACGGCCGATCACCACGACTGCACCTTTGGTCTCCAGGGCGCTGGTGAGGGCGAAAATGTTGCGCACATCGTCGTCCACCAACAGCACTTTGCGACCCTCGAAGACCTTGTCGCGGCTGCGCGCGGTCTTGAGCATCTTCTGCCGTTCATGGGACAACTGCGATTCGACTTTGTGCAGAAAGAGTGTGACCTCATCCAGCAGACGCTCCGGCGAGCGTGCGCCCTTGATGATGATCGAGCGCGAATACTTGCGCAGTTCGGCTTCTTCATCGCGCGTCAGATTGCGCCCGGTGTAGACAATGACCGGCGGGAACGAGCAGATGTCTTCGGTGGACATGCGCTTGAGCAGATCATTGCCAAGCATGTCCGGCAATTTAAGGTCGATGACCATGCAGTCGTAGATCGTCGTGCGCAGCAGCTCCAAAGCATCCTGCGCAAGGCCGACGGCGGTGATTTCAATGTCTTCGTCGCCGATCAGGCGCGCAATGCTTTCGCGCTGCAAATCGTCATCCTCGACCAACAGCACGCGTTTGACCTTTTGCGTCAGTTTGGCTTCGAGACGGGCAAACACGTCCTTGAGCTCTTCGCGGGTGGTCGGTTTGACCGCGTAACCGATCGCGCCCATGTGCATGGCCGCTTCAACGCGGTCTTCGACGGAAATCACATGCACCGGGATGTGCCGGGTTTCGGCGTGCTCTTTCAGGCGTTGCAGCACGGTCAGGCCAGAGTGATCCGGCAGGCGCATGTCGAGCAGGATGGCATCCGGGACGAACTCTTTCGCCAGGTCATAACCCTCGTCGGCGCCGTGGGCCACGAGGCACTGATAACCGAGTTCATGCGCCAGATCGTAGAGGATGTGCGCAAAGTTCGGCTCGTCTTCCACCACCAGAATGCAGCGCGTGGCGAACGGCGCCTTGTCGCGGTCATCGGCGAAGCGCGGAATGTGCACCGGCGCCAACGGCGAAACCACTGGCGCCAGTGGCGCGCTGACCATCGTGGCTGGCGGGGTAAAGGTCAACGGTGCGAACGGTACGTCGCTGGACTCGTCGAACTGCTGCGGCAACACCAGTGTGAACACACTGCCCTGCCCCGGCGCGCTGCTGACGCTGATCGAACCGCCGAGCAAGTTCGCCAGATCCCGCGAAATCGACAGGCCCAGTCCAGTGCCGCCGTATTTGCGGTTGGTGGTGCCGTCAGCCTGACGGAAAGCTTCGAAAATGCTCTCCTGCTGATCGGCGGCAATACCGATCCCCGAGTCGCGCACGATAAACGCAATCCGGTCTTCCGGCTGGCCGGCGATGGTCAGGCTGACGGTGCCCTTTTCAGTGAATTTGATGGCGTTGGACAGCAGGTTCTTGATCACCTGCTCCAGACGCTGGCGGTCGGTGTACAGCATCCCCGGGGCGCCGGGCTGCAAATCGACACTGAAGGTCAACTGTTTGTCTGCTGCCAAGGGTTCGAACACGCTGCGCAGACCATCGGCCAGACGCGCAACACTGGTGTTCTCCGGAATCACTTCGAGCTTGCCCGCCTCGACCTTGGAGATGTCCAGAATGTCGTTGATCAGGTTGAGCAGATCATTGCCGGCGGAGTAGATCGACTCGGCAAACTTGACCTGCTCGGCGCTGAGGTTGTCCTGCGGGTTCTCCGCCAGCAACTTGGCCAGAATCAGCGAGCTGTTCAGCGGCGTGCGCAGTTCGTGGGACATGTTGGCGAGGAATTCGGACTTGTATTTGCTTGAGCGCTGCAACTCTTCGGCACGTTCTTCGAGTTGTACCTGGGCCTGATTGAGTTCGGTGTTTTTCAGGTCCATGGCGTCGCGCTGCTCGGCCAGGGTCTGCGCCTGTTCGGCAAGCTGTTCGTTGGTCTGTTCCAGTTCGACTTGCTGGGTTTCCAGATGCGCCTGGGACTCCTTGAGAATCCGCGACTGTTCTTCCAGTTCTTCGTTGGCGGTTTTCAGCTCTTCCTGCTGCACCTGTAACTCTTCGTTGAGCTGCTGGGTTTCGGCCAGCACTTCCTGCAAGCGCTGACGGTAGCGCGCCGCTTCGATGGAGGTGCCGATGTTGCCGGCAATCAGCTCCAGCAGTTCGATATCGCGCTCATTGAGCGGACGCAGGAAACCCAGTTCGATCACGCCATTGACCCGATCGTCATCGCTGGTCGGCACCACCAGCACGCTGTGTGGCAAACCTTCGCCCAGCCCTGAACTGACTTTGAAGTAGTCGGACGGCACGGAGTCCAGACGAATCAGCCGCGCCTGTTGCGCCACCTGCCCAACGATGCCTTCGCCGCTGTAGATCGACTGGTCTTGCTCTTCCTGCTCGCGGGAGAAACCGTAAGTGGCCACACGCTTGAGGCCACCGTGCTCTTCACGCACATAAAGTGCGGCCACGGCGGTGCCCAAGTATTGCGCGCAGAACTGCAGAATATTGCGCCCCAACAGATTGAGCGTCAGTTGCCCCAACACCTGCTCGGCCAGTTCGGTCTGCCCATTACGCAACCACGCCTGCTGCTCCAGACGCTCGGCGCTGGCTTGCTGTGCGGCCAGGTTGGCACCGTAGTTGGTCGACAGATTGACCAGATCGCGACGGCCGATATAGGCGAGCAAGCCACTGATACCGGCGATAAACAATAAATAGAGGCTGATGCTCCAGATCGTGGTGCGACGCACCTCTTCATTGCGCGTGGTGCGCAGGACCTGTTCGGTTTCAATGACGTCTTCGAATTGCTTGCGGATTTCGTCGGTCAGGCGCTTGCCGCGCCCGGCCTTGACCGCGCCCTTGTAATCGCCGCTGGAACGCTGCAGATCGATCATCGATTGCGCGTAATTGGCCCACTCGGTCTGCAAGGCCTGCAGGCGGCGCAGACGATCGGTTTGCACCGGGTTATCGGCGGTCAGTTCGAGCAACGTATTGAGCGCCACGGTAATGCGCGGCTTGGCCGTTTCGTACGGGTCGAGGAAGTGTTCGTCGCCGCTAAGCAGAAAACCACGCATGCCGGTTTCCAGGTCCACGGTGAGCTTCACCGCTTCGTTGGCGTTATTGATCACCCGGTCGGTGTGCTCCACCCACTGGATCACCGACAGCAGATAAGTGATCAGCGAGACGAAGAACACGGCACTGAGTACACCGACGCCCAAGGGCAGACTGATGTTGCGGCTCAGGAGTTTGCGAAACCGTTGCTCATCAACCGTAGACGGAGAGGACATGGGGCAGCCTTGTCGAACTGTTGAAAAACAGGGAGTTTGCCCCAAAACGGCGGTGTGGATCCATTTTTCTCACACCTTTCGCCGCAAATTCCTACACTCACCGGCGTGTTCGCGGCCCCGAACAGTTATCCTTGCGGCCCCGTCTGCGGCTATGCTTTTTTTGTCTCGGGCGGGGAACTTGTGGCACTGCGCCACTTACTGATGAAAGAGCCCGGCACTTTTGATCGACCGGCGACCCTGAACTGACTTTTGAGAGCCTGAATATGTCTGCCACCCTATCCACCATCCTGGTCGTAGAAGACGATGACATCGTGCGCATGCTGATTGTCGATGTCTTGGAGGAGTTGGAGTTCGCGGTGCTTGAGGCTGATGGCAGCGAGCAGGCGTTGGAAAATCTCAAAGACTCGGATTTGCGCATCGACCTGATGATGACCGACGTCGGCCTGCCGGGCATGGATGGCCGCGAACTGGCCACCGAAGCACGCAAACTGCGCCCCGCGCTGCCGATCCTGTTCGCCAGTGGTTACGCAGAATCGATTGATATTCCGGCGGGCATGCACGTGATTGGCAAGCCGTTCTCGATCGATCAACTGCGCGACAAGGTCAAGGCTGTTCTCGACCAGAACACCTGAGTACCGGGCGACCTGTGGTTTAATTGCGCGCCGTTTTTTTGCCACAGCCCGCCTCAAGGAATACCCGCGCATGAATCAAGCCCCTTCCACCAAAGTCCTGGTTATTGGCTACGTCTGGCCGGAACCACGCTCTTCGGCTGCCAGCGGGCATGTCATGCAGATCCTTGAAACGTTTTTGCAGCAAGGCTGGCAGATCACGTTCAGCAGCCCCGCAGGTCCGGGCGAACACAAGGCCGACCTCGCGGCGCTGGGGATCCGCGAGGTGCCCATTGAACTGAACAACAGCAGTTTCGACGCATTCATCAGCGAACTGGCGCCGGATATCGTGTTGTTCGATCAGTTCATGATGGAAGAGCAGTTCGGCTGGCGGGTTGAAAAGCACTGCCCGCAGGCCCTGCGCGTGCTGGAGACTTCCGATCTGCAAAGTCTGCGGCATGCGCGTCATCAACGGCTCAAGTCGCGCCTGAAGGTCAATCCTGACCAGAATGATTTCAGTGATGTCTTTGCCCCAGACCTGCGCGACGAATTCGGGCTGATGGCCGAGACCGATCTGGCCAGGCGCGAAATTGCCGCACTGTACCGTTGCGATCTGAACCTGATGATCTCCGAAGTGGAAATCGAATTGCTGATCGAACAGTTCGGCTTGCCCCGGCAATTGCTGCACTGGTGCCCGTTGATGATCGACCCGCCAGCGGCCGCCCCCGCAACCTTTGCGGATCGGGCGAACTTCCTCAGCATCGGCAACTTCCGTCATGCGCCCAACTGGGATGCCGTGCTGTGGCTGAAGAGCACGATCTGGCCGCTGATTCGCCAGCAATTGCCCCAGGCACAACTGCACATCTATGGTGCCTATACGCCGCCCAAAGCCACCGCACTGCATAACGCCAGCGAAGGTTTCCACATCATGAACTGGGCTGAAGATGCGTTGCAGGTCATGTCGGCGGCACGGGTGTGTCTGGCGCCGTTACGCTTTGGTGCCGGCATCAAGGGCAAACTGATCGATGCCATGCTGTGTGGCACGCCCAGCGTGACCACGCCCGTTGGCGCCGAGGGCATGCACGGTGACCACGCCTGGCCAGGCGCCGTCACGAGCAGCGCCATCGAATTCGCCAATAACGCCGTTGCGCTTTACAAGGACGAGGCGCGTTGGCAGGACGCCTGCCAGGCGGGCTATACGCTGCTGAATGAACGCTATCAACAGTCAGTACACGGTTTGGCATTGATAGAGAAACTGCGTTATTGCCAACAACATCTGCAAAACCTCAGAGCCAGCAACTTCACCGGCAGTATGCTTCGCCACCACTCGCATAAAAGTACGCAATATATGTCGCAATGGATCGAAGCGAAAAACCAAAACACTCAGACCGTACAAGACTTATAAGCAATCACTTCTACACGACTTGCATTAAAAGCATACTTTGCCAATTAACCGACAACCGCTATAAACATCCTGCGCGCACAAACCCCATCAACTTTAACTCCATCGCAGGATGTACAACATGAACGCTCGTGAAAACTTCCAAGCCTTCCAATGGATGGCAGACACACCGCAAATCGATAACTTGTCGCTGTTTGAGCTGACCTTGCCAGGCACACATAATGCTGGCTGCGACAACGAAGCGAGTTATGCGCTGATCCCCGGCAAAAACTGGCTCGCCTGTCAGGACGTCTCCTTCTATTCACAACTGAACCGCGGCGCCCGGGCCCTTGACGTACGCCTGACTGTCGATAACAAGTCGACAGGCCTGGCGAAGTTCCGCTTTCACCACAACGGTTTTCTGTCTTCTCGTACCCTTGAAGATCTTGTCCGCGATTTGAAAGGCTTTTATGAAAGAAACAACAATGAATTCATCATTCTGGACTTTCACGAACTGGGAAATGGCAAAGACCCGTTTGACCATTCGGAATTTCAGACGTTAATGCTGGAACATCTGGGTGACCGAATGATCCCCAATCGGAACTTGCACATGACCCTCGGCCAGCTCAAGGCAACCAGTCCATTGCAAAGAATCATGGTGGCAGCGCCTATGACTTGGGAAACACAGGATCATCGAATATATGGAAACATTCAGCACAAGTGGATCAACAAACAACTTGTCAGTGTTCTCGACCTGCAGGGTTATATCAAAGAGGTATTGAAAACCCACAAAAGCACGCTGTACCCATGGTCGCTGTCGGCAACCAGTTTTACCCTTGGCGGCCCTCAGCGAATTCTCGACGATCTCGATACGTGGTTCGACCCTGACAAATCCGCCTGGGCAAAAAAGTGCAACATCATCAGTTTCGACTTTATTAAAAACTCGAACATTGTGCGTTTCTGCCAGCGGGTCAATCAGGAAAAAGCCGTTGATAAGTCCCGAAGCGTGGTTCATGAACAAGCCGTTTGAGTGAAGCTGGCGCACACCCCGAGAAACGAGGCATGATCGGCAGGCGATAACAAAAAAGTAGCTCGCCATGACCCGAACCGCCCGCGTGACCGACCCTTCATACGAGTTGATGGATGACCATAACGGCTTGTCTATCATCTACCGCCAGCACGGTTTTCCGTGCCCGCTGGTGCGCTGGCATTTCCACAAGGAATACGAACTGCACCTGATCGTTGCCAGCTCCGGCAAGGTGTTCATCGGCGACTACATCGGCAATTTTTATCCCGAAACCCTGTTCCTCACCGGCCCCAACCTGCCGCACAACTGGATCAGTCAGGTGGCCGAGGACGAGGTCGTTGAGAAGCGCGACATGCTGGTCAACTTCACCGATGAGTTGTTCGAGAGTGGTCACCAGGTATTTGCCGAACTGAAAACCCTGGCGCCTCTGCTGGAGCGCGCGCAGTACGGCATCGAGTTTCGCTGCAAGCGCACCATTCACCAGGCCATGACGCTGATGCAACGCATCGCCGACAGCAAGGGCATCACCCGCCTCGGGCACTTTTTTATCCTGATGGAGTTGCTTGCCGCCAGCGATGATTTCCAGTTGTTGTCCGGCGCCACCACCCCGCAACTGGCCGACGAGCACAATATCGATCGCACCAACCGGGCGGTCGATTACATCTTCAGCCACTACGCCCGCGACATCTCGCTGGAGGAAGTCGCCGAGCATCTGGGCATGACGCCGACTTATTTCAGTCGCGTGTTCAAGCAGGCCACCGGGCGCAATTTCATCGAGTTCGTCAATCGCCTGCGTATCAGCAAGTCCTGCGAGCTGCTGGCCGATGGCGATAAACCGGTGACCGAGGTGTGCTTTGAATCCGGCTTCAACAACATTTCCAACTTCAATCGGCGCTTTCAGCAGCTCAAGGGCATGACGCCGTCGCACTACCGGCGGCTCGCCGTGCAGCGCCTGACCGAACAGAACCACCACTGACAACACAATTCCACTGTAGGAGTGAGCCTGCTCGCGATAGCGGTGTGACAGCTTGCAGAAATGTTGGCTGACATTCCGCTATCGCGAGCAGGCTCACTCCTACAAGGGGCTGTGTCGACATCAGAAACCTGTACGCATTCGATAGCACCTCGGCGCTGAAACGCCCTTCTCTGCATTCACCACGTCAAAGCCCAGTGCAAAAAAGTATCGACAAAAGTGCTAGGGATGATTTGTCAGTCCTGCAATTGAAGGCTGTAATCAGCGCACATTCTTCCTGCACAGGAAGACACAAAAACAATAACTGTCCTTCTGTAACCCTTTGGGTGCAGAAAAGGAGTGCACGATGCAACCCACTGCAAAAGCTCTGCTTGCCCTCACCTGCATGACCCTCAGCAGCGTCAGCCTTGGCGCCCAGACCCTGACCATCGCCACCGTCAACAACAGCGACATGATCCGCATGCAAAAACTCTCGAAAACCTTCGAGACCGAGCATCCGGACATCAAGCTCAATTGGGTGGTGCTGGAAGAGAACGTCCTGCGCCAACGCCTGACCACCGACATCGCCACTCAGGGCGGTCAGTTCGACGTGTTGACCATTGGCATGTACGAAGCCGCACTGTGGGGCGCCAAAGGCTGGCTGGAACCGATGCAGGACCTGCCGGCCAGTTACGCCCTCGACGATGTGTTCCCGTCGGTGCGTGAAGGCCTGTCGGTCAAGGGTTCGCTGTACGCCCTGCCGTTCTATGCGGAAAGCTCGATCACTTACTACCGCACTGACCTGTTCAAGGATGCCGGCCTGACCATGCCCGAGCGTCCGACCTGGGAACAGATCGCCGGTTTCGCCGAAAAACTCACCAACAAAGACAAGGAGCAGTACGGCATCTGCTTGCGCGGCAAGGCCGGTTGGGGCGAGAACATGGCGCTGATCAGCACTGTCGCCAATGCTTATGGCGCACGCTGGTTCGATGAACAGTGGAAACCGGAATTCAGCGGTCCCGAGTGGAAAAACGCGCTGAACTTCTACGTCGACACCATGAAGAAATCCGGCCCGCCGGGCGCCTCCAGCAACGGCTTCAACGAAAACCTCGCGCTGTTCAACAGTGGTAAATGCGCAATCTGGGTCGATGCCAGCGTCGCCGGCTCGTTTGTGACTGACAAGACTCAAAGCAAGGTCGCCGATCACGTCGGCTTCACCTTCGCCCCGCATCAGGTCACAGACAAAGGTTCGGCCTGGCTGTACTCGTGGGCGCTGGCGATTCCGACCAGTTCCAAAGCCAAAGACGCCGCAAAAGAGTTCAGCGCCTGGGCGACTTCCAAAGAGTACGGCGAGCTGGTGGCCAAAACCGACGGCATCGCCAACGTCCCGCCCGGCACCCGCGCTTCGACCTACAGCGACGCCTACATGAGCGCGGCGCCGTTCGCCAAGGTCACGCTGGAATCGCTGAAAGCGGCTGACCCGAGCAAACCGACGCTGAAACCGGTGCCTTATATCGGCATTCAACTGGTGACCATTCCTGAGTTCCAGGCCGTGGGTACGCAGGTCGGCAAACTGTTCTCGGCGGCGCTGATCGGCCAGACCACGGTGGATCAAGCCTTGGCGGCTGCGCAGCAAACCACTGAACGCGAGATGAAGCGCGCCGGTTATCCCAAGTAACCGCAACAGCTCGCTTCTGCCTTTTGTAGGCCTTCGCCTGCTCGCGATAGCGGTTCTTCATCCAACAAAGCGGTGACTGACACACCGCTATCGCGAGCAGGCTCACTCCTACAGGGGATCTTCATTCGCCTGTCGAATCGGTTACTGCCATGAATATTTCAACTGCCAAAGCCCACCTCGACCTGTCGCCACCTGCGCGCAAGGTCCGCGTACGCAATCCCGGCTGGTTTCTGGTCAGCCCTTCGGTGGCCCTGTTGCTGCTGTGGATGATCGTGCCGCTGGGCATGACCATTTACTTCTCGATGATCCGCTACAACCTGCTCTACCCCGGTGAGAACGAGTTCGTCGGGCTGGAGAACTTCAGCTACTTTCTGACCGACTCGGGCTTCATGCCCGGTGCCACCAACACGCTGTTGCTGGTCGGTAGCGTGTTGCTGATCAGTGTGGTCCTCGGCGTGTTGATCAGTGCCTTGCTCGAGGCCAGCGAATTCCTTGGGCGCGGCATCGTCCGGGTCATGCTGATTTCGCCGTTTTTCATCATGCCCACGGTCGGTGCGTTGATCTGGAAGAACCTGATTTTCCATCCGGTCTCGGGGATTCTCGCCTACGTCTGGAAGCTGTTCGGCGCGCAACCGGTGGACTGGCTCGCGCACTACCCGCTGCTGTCGATCATCATCATTGTCTCGTGGCAGTGGCTGCCCTTCGCGATCCTGATTCTGATGACCGCGATGCAGTCCCTCGACCAGGAACAGAAAGAAGCCGCGCGCCTCGACGGCGCCGGCCCGATCGCGATCTTCTGGCACCTGACCCTGCCGCATCTGGCGCGACCAATTGCCGTGGTGGTGATGATCGAAACGATCTTCCTGCTGTCGGTGTTCGCCGAGATTTTCACCACCACCAACGGCGGCCCCGGCTACGCCTCGACCAACCTCGCCTACCTGATCTACAACCAGGCGCTGGTGCAGTTCGACGTCGGCATGGCCTCGGCGGGCGGCCTGATTGCCGTGGTCATCGCCAACATCGCCGCGATCATTCTGGTGCGGATGATCGGCAAAAACCTGACTGACAAAGCCTGAGGCCTGCCATGACTCTCCAACAATCCCGCCGGCTGCAAAGCCTGCTGCTCGGCACCCTGGCCTGGGCCATCGCGATCGTGATTTTCTTCCCGATCTTCTGGATGGTGATGACCAGTTTCAAAACCGAAATCGACGCGTTCGCCACGCCGCCGCAGTTCCTCTTCACGCCGACGCTGGAGAACTACCTGCACATCAACGAGCGCAGCGACTACTTCAGCTTCGCCTGGAACTCGGTGGTGATTTCCTTCAGCGCCACGGCCCTGTGCCTGTTGATCGCGGTGCCCGCCGCTTACTCGATGGCGTTCTACGAAACCCAGCGCACCAAAGGCACGCTGCTGTGGATGCTCTCGACCAAGATGCTGCCGCCGGTGGGCGTGCTCATGCCGATCTACTTATTGGCGAAGAGTTTCGGCCTGCTCGACACGCGCATCGCGCTGATCGTGATCTATACGCTGATCAACCTGCCGATCGTGGTCTGGATGGTTTACACCTACTTCAAGGACATCCCCAAAGACATCCTCGAAGCCGCCCGCCTCGACGGCGCCACGCTGTGGCAGGAAATGGTTCGCGTGCTGCTGCCGATCGCCAAGGGTGGCCTCGCTTCGACCGTGCTGCTGTCGCTGATTCTGTGCTGGAACGAGGCCTTCTGGTCGCTGAATCTGACCTCGTCGAAAGCCGCGCCACTGACTGCGTTGATCGCCTCGTATTCGAGTCCGGAAGGTTTGTTCTGGGCCAAGTTGTCGGCGGTCTCGACCCTGGCCTGTGCACCGATTCTGATCTTCGGCTGGATCAGCCAGAAGCAACTGGTGCGCGGCCTCTCGTTCGGCGCCGTGAAATGAAGATCCCGAACCCAACACATTCCCCCTGTAGGAGTGAGCCTGCTCGCGAAGGGGCCGTGTCAGTCGCCATCATTGTTGAATGACACTCCGCTATCGCGAGCAGGCTCACTCCTACAAAAACGCGTTCGATTCAACTGAATAATAAATTGCGGAGGCCCATCCTCATGGCCAACCTGAAAATCAAGAATCTGCAAAAAGGCTTCGAAGGTTTCTCCATCATCAAAGGCATCGACCTTGAGGTGAACGACAAGGAATTCGTGGTCTTCGTCGGCCCGTCGGGCTGCGGCAAATCCACCCTGCTGCGGCTGATCGCCGGCCTCGAAGAAGTCAGCGACGGCACCATCGAACTCGACGGCCGCGACATCACCGAAGTCAGCCCGGCCAAGCGCGATCTGGCGATGGTGTTCCAGACCTACGCGCTGTACCCGCACATGACCGTGAAGAAAAACATGTCCTTCGCCCTCGACCTGGCCGGCGTGCCGAAAGCCGAAGTCGAGAAGAAAGTCGGTGAAGCGGCGCGCATTCTCGAACTCGGACCGATGCTTGAGCGCAAGCCAAAACAACTCTCCGGTGGCCAGCGTCAACGCGTTGCGATTGGCCGCGCGATCGTGCGCAATCCGAAAATCTTCCTCTTCGACGAACCGCTGTCCAACCTCGACGCCGCGCTGCGCGTGCAGATGCGCCTGGAGTTGCTGCGCCTGCACAAGGACCTGCAAGCGACGATGATCTACGTGACCCACGATCAGGTCGAAGCGATGACCATGGCCGATAAAGTCGTGGTGCTCAATGGCGGCAAGATCGAACAGGTCGGCTCGCCGCTGGATCTGTATCACAACCCGGCGAACCTGTTCGTCGCCGGTTTCCTCGGCACGCCGAAAATGGGCTTCCTCAAAGGCACGATTGCCCGCGTTGACGGCCAGAGCTGCGAAGTCTCGCTGGACGCCGGCACGCGCATCACCCTGCCGTTCAACACCGCCAATCTGAGTGTCGGCAGCGCCGTGACCCTGGGTATTCGCCCGGAACATCTTGAACTGGCGCAACCCGGTGATTGCAGCCTGCAAGTCACCGCCGACGTCAGCGAACGCCTGGGCAGCGACACTTTCTGCCACGTCACCACCAATGCCGGCGAAGCCCTGACCATGCGCGTGCGCGGGGATCTGGCCAGCCGTTACGGCGAACAACTGAGCCTGCACCTCGATGCTGCTCACTGCCATTTATTCGATGCCGAAGGTGTGGCGTTGACCCGTCCGCTGCGCGCTGCGGCCTGATTTCGAGAACTCCCGATGAAACTCAACCAACAGAACCTCCATCGTCTGGCCGCCGAAGTGCAACTGCCGGCCTATAGCCTCAGCGACACTCGCCAAGGTATCGCCCACATCGGCGTCGGCGGCTTTCATCGCGCACATCAGGCGTATTACACCGATGCGCTGATGAACACCGGCGAAGCCCTCGACTGGGCGATTTGCGGCGTCGGCCTGCGTGCCGAAGACCGCCGCGCCCGCGACGATCTCAAGGAACAGGACTACCTGTTCACCCTGTTCGAACTCGGTGACAGCGACGACACCGAGGTCCGCGTGATTGGCGCGATTCGCGACATGCTGCTGGCCGAGGACGGCGCTCAGGCATTGATCGACAAACTTGCCGACCCGCAAATCCGCATCGTCTCGCTGACCATCACCGAGGGCGGTTATTGCATCGACGACAGCAACGGCGAATTCATGGCGCACCTGCCACAGATTCAACATGACTTGGCGCATCCCGAGGCGCCGAAAACCGTGTTCGGTTTCTTGTGTGCAGCCCTGGAAAAACGCCGCGCGGCGGGCATTCCGGCGTTTACCGTGATGTCTTGCGATAACCTCCCGCACAACGGTGCCGTGACGCGCAAGGCGCTGCTGGCGTTCGCCTCATTGCGCAACAGCAATCTGTGCAGCTGGATCGACGCCAACGTCAGTTTCCCCAACGCCATGGTCGACCGCATCACGCCAATGACCAGCACCGCGCATCGCCTGCAACTGGCCGACAAACACGGCGTCGATGATGCCTGGCCGGTGGTCTGCGAGCCGTTCGTGCAATGGGTGCTGGAGGACAAATTCGTCAACGGGCGCCCGGCCTGGGAAAAGGTCGGCGTGCAGTTCACCGACGATGTTTCGCCCTACGAAGAAATGAAGATCAAACTGCTCAACGGCAGCCACCTGGCGCTGACGTATCTGGGCTTTTTGAAGGGTTATCGGTTTGTGCACGAGACCATGAACGATCCGCTGTTCGTGCGATACATGCGCGCCTATATGGATCTGGACGTGACCCCGCAACTGGCGCCGGTGCCGGGCATTGATCTGACGGATTACAAAAACACATTGGTGGCGCGGTTTTCCAATCAGGCGATTGCCGATCAGCTGGAGCGGGTCTGCTCGGACGGCTCGTCGAAATTTCCCAAGTTCACCATTCCTACCATCAACCGGTTGATTGTCGATGGGCAAGAGACCAAACGTGCGGCGTTGGTGGTGGCGGCCTGGGCGTTGTATTTGAAGGGTGTGGATGAGAATGGCGATAGCTATTCGATTCCGGATCCGCGCGCGGCGTTTTGTCAGGCGTTGGTGGCGGACGATGCTTTAATCACCCAACGGTTGTTGGCGGTCGAAGAGATTTTCGGCACGGCGATCCCGCGTTCGGCGGAGTTTGTCGCGGCGTTCGAGTGGTGCTGCAACAGCTTGCGCGAAGAGGGTGTGACGCGGACGCTGGAAAAGATTCTCGCAGCCTGATCGTTCCCACGCTCTGCGTGGGAATGCAGCCCGGGACGCTCCGCGTCCCATCCAATAGCAGACGCAGAGCGTCCAATGAGGCATTCCCACGCAGAGCGTGGGAACGAGCGGTCCTGGAGTGCTAATGACAAAACAACAACTGTTTCTCGGCATCGACTGCGGCACCCAAGGCACCAAAGCCATCATCCTCGACGCCATCAGCGGTCAAGTCCTTGGCCAAGGCGCCGCCGCACACACAATGATCAGCGGCGCCAACGGCCGCCGCGAGCAAGACACCCAGCAATGGCTCGAAGCCTTCACCCTCGCCACCCGCCAGGCATTGCTGGCGGCGAATGTCGACGGCCAGTCGATCCTCGGCATCGGCGTCTCCGGCCAGCAACACGGTCTGGTTCTGCTCGATGATCAAGGTGAAGTCCTGCGCCCGGCCAAGCTCTGGTGCGACACCGAAACCAGCGCCGAAAACGACCGTCTGCTGACTCATCTGGGCGGTGAAAAAGGCTCGCTGGAACGCCTCGGCGTGGTTATCGCGCCGGGCTACACCGTGTCGAAACTGCTCTGGACCAAAGAACAGCACCCCGTGGTGTTCTCGCGCATCGCGCGCATTCTGCTGCCCCACGACTACCTGAACTTCTGGCTCACCGGCCGCGCCTGCAGCGAATACGGCGACGCCTCCGGCACCGGCTATTTCAACGTGCGCACCCGCCAATGGGACTTGCAACTGCTGCGCGACATCGACGCCAGCGGACGCCTGCAAGCGGCATTGCCTGAGCTGATCGATGCACATCAATCTGTCGGCACCCTCCTCCCGGCCATCGCTGAACACCTCGGCATCAACCCCAATGCGCTGGTCTCCAGCGGTGGCGGCGACAACATGATGGGCGCCATCGGCACCGGCAATATTCAGCCCGGCGCGATCACCATGAGCCTCGGTTCCTCCGGCACGGTGTACGCCTATTCCGAGGTGCCGAAAGTCAGCCCGGACGCCTCGGTGGCGACGTTCTGTTCGTCCAGCGGCGGTTGGTTGCCGCTGATCTGCACGATGAACCTGACCAATGCTACCGGCGCGATTCGCGAGTTGTTCGACCTCGATCTACAGCAGTTCAACGACCTCGTCGCCCAGGCCTCCATCGGCGCCGACGGCGTGAGCATGCTGCCGTTCCTCAACGGCGAACGCGTCCCCGCTCTGCCCCACGCCACCGGCAGCCTGCACGGCTTGACGCTGGATAACCTGACCCAGGCCAATCTGTGCCGCGCCGCCGTCGAAGGCACCACCTTCGGTTTGCGCTACGGGCTGGATTTGCTCCGCCAGAATGGTTTACAAAGCCGCAGCATTTGCCTGATCGGCGGCGGCTCGAAAAGCGCGGTGTGGCGGCAGATCGTCGCTGACATCATGAACACCCCGGTGATCTGCACCGAACAAAGCGAAGCCGCCGCCCTTGGCGCGGCGATACAAGCGGCGTGGTGCAAATCCTGGTCGAACGGCCACGAAGACACCCTCGCCGATCTGTGCCAGCGCTGCGTGAAACTCGATTCAAGCAGCGAAACCCTGCCGATTGCCGCCAACGTCGCGGCGTTCCAGCAGGCCTATGAACGCTATCAACAGCATGTCGCAACCCTATAAAGAGCAAACAATTATGTATTTGGTGTGTGGCGAAGCCCTGTTTGATTTTTTCAGTGAAGACGACGCCAGCGGTCTGGCCTCGAAAGTCAATTTCAAGGCGATTGCCGGCGGTTCGCCGTTCAACGTCGCCGTCGGTTTGCGCCGTCTGGGCGTGGACTCGGCCCTGTTCGGCGGGCTGTCCACCGACTACCTCGGCCGCCGCTTGCAGCAAGTGCTGCAGGATGAAGGCGTGTGCGCGGACTATCTGGTGGATTTCGCCGCGCCGACCACGTTGGCCATGGTCGCCGTCGGTGCCAATGGCTCGCCGCATTACAGCTTTCGCGGTGAAGGCTGTGCCGATCGGCAACTGAGCGTGGCGCATTTGCCAGCGCTCGGTCCTGAGGTGCGCGGCTTGCACATTGGCTCGTTCTCGCTGGTGGTGCAGCCGATCGGCGACACCTTGCTGACCCTGGTGCAACGCGAGAGCGGCAAACGCCTGATCACCCTCGACCCGAACGTGCGGCTCAATCCCGAGCCGAACATCGACCTGTGGCGCGAACGCATCGCGACGCTGGTGCCAATGGCCGATCTGATCAAGGTCAGCGACGAAGACTTGAGCCTGCTCTTTCCCGAACAGGACCCACAACGGGTGATCGAAGGCTGGCTCGAACAGCGCTGCCAGATCGTTTTCCTGACCCGGGGTGGCGACGGCGCCAGTGTGTTCAGCCGCCGCCATGGCAACTGGTCGGTGCCGGCGGCCTCGGTGCAGATCGCCGACACCGTTGGCGCCGGTGACACCTTCCAGGCCGCGCTGATCACCTGGCTGACCGAGCACGGTCTGGATTCGGTCGAAGGCGTGCAGCAACTCGCTCGCGAGCAGATCGACGCCATGCTCAAGTTCGCCGTGCAAGCCGCCGCGCTGACCTGCAGCAAGACCGGCCCGGATCTGCCCTATCGTCACCAATTGCGCTGAGCGCGTAGACTGTCGGCCTTTTTGCGCACGACGGGATAACGGCTTTTGAATTACGGGCAGACGCTTGGACTACTGACACTGGCAACGCTACTGAGCGGGTGCGGCACCTCGCCGCCCCGTTCGCCGGAAGACATCTGTGAAATCTTCCGCGAAAAAAGCGACTGGTACGACGCCGCGCAAGTCACGCAAAAGCGCTGGGGCGTACCGATTCAGGTGCCCTTCGCGATCATGTATCAGGAATCCGGCTACCGCTACGACGCCAAAACCCCACGCAAATACTTGCTCTGGGTGATCCCGTGGGGCCGCGTCTCGACCGCCTCGGGTTATGCGCAAGCCAAAGATGAAGTCTGGGCCGATTACCAGAAAAGCACCGGCCGCAGCGGCGCCGACCGCGAAGACTTCGACGACGCCATCGACTTTGTCGGCTGGTACATGGACAAGACCTATTCGATCAATGGCGTGTACAAGTACGACGCCTATAACCAGTACCTCAACTACCACGAAGGCTGGGGCGGGTTCCGCAACAAGACCTACGCGAGCAAAGCCTGGCTGATGCCGACAGCGCGCAAAGTGCAGAACCGTTCGGACGTGTATGCGCGGCAATATGCCGGGTGTAAGGAGGATTTGAATCGGGGGTTCTGGAGTCGGTTCTGGCATTGGTTGTAACGGTGACTTCAAGGGCCTCATCGCGAGCAGGCTCACTCCTACAATGGATCAATGTTGAACACGATATCCGCGTCCACTGAAGATCCCCTGTAGGAGTGAGCCTGCTCGCGATAGCGCCCGATCAAGCACTACACATCCAAGACCTACAACACCGAAAAGCTATAACTCACAATCAACCGTGTCTCATCCACATCCCGGGCAAACTTCTCATAATTGGTGCGATACGTCGCATTACGCAAACGCAGACTCACATCCTTGAACGTGCCCGTCTGAATCACATACTTCAACTCGCTGTCGCGTTCCCACTCCTTGCCTTCCTGATCACTGCCCAACACCTTGATGTGGTCACCGTTCACATAGCGCGTCAGGAAGCTCAAACCATTAATGCCAATGGCCTTGAAGTCATAGTCGTAACGAAGTTGCCAAGAGCGCTCCTGCGCGGCGGCGAAGTCGTTGACCTGCACATAGTTGACCAGATACGGATTGCTGCCATCGAGGTACGGCATCGAGTTGTCGCCGTTCATGCGCTGCCAACCGGCGCTGAACGTGTGGCCGCTGTGCGCATAGGACAACATGCCGCTCAACGCCCGGTTATCGATGGAACCGGCCTTGGCATCACCGCTGTCGGCACTTTTCAGCACGCGCAGATCCGCTTTGAGCACACCGCCAGCTAACGGTTGATTACCCAACAGCCCGACAAAGTGCTGACGATAAATGTCTTCCAGTTCGGCGTAGTGATACTGCGCGGTCAGGCGATCGTTGATCTTGTAATCGAAGCCGTACATGTCGAAATGGTCGGCGGTGGTGTTGCAGGCGTAGCGTTTGTTCTTGCAGTGCACGCGGATGTCTTGCGAATCGGTGGAATCGCGCGCGGTGTACTTGTCCAGGCGCGCGGCCATGAAGGTCAGATCTTTCAGCTCTTTAGAGGTGAGCATGGCGCCGTTAAACATCGTTGGTAGCAAACGACCGTCGTTGTATTTCAACAGCGGCAGATCCGGCAGCAGCGCGCCGTACTTCAGCACCGTGTCCGAAACCTTCACTTTGGCGGTCAGGCCCATTTTCGCGTACTGGCCTTTCGAGCCGCGTGGATCGTTGCCGCTGGAAGGCAGCAAGCCGCTGTTGCTGCGGTCCGGGCTGGAATCGAGTTGAAAGCCGAGCATGCCCAGCGCATCAATACCAAAACCCACGGTACCGTCGGTGTAGCCCGATTGCAGGTTGAGAATAAAGCCCTGTGCCGACTCTTCACGCTTGGACGCGCCCTGATCGTTCGTGGTGTGCCCATCACGGAAGTCGCGGTTGAAGTACACCGTGCGCGACTCGATTTTCGCCGAGGTGTCTTCAAGGAATCCGCTGGCCTGAACCTGTGCGGTAAAACCTGCGCACAGCACAAAGGCTCCGAAGCCAAACGACTGGCGCGGGGTGATGAGGGGAAATGGGGGACGCATGAAAAACTCCAACAATGCAGCGTTTGCGCAAGCGCGCAACAAGCCAGAAAAATAGCTCCCGTCCCGGGTCAGATTGAACCAGGAGAAAGTGAACACGCAGGGGTGAGCGGCAATGATGGCAGATGGCTTTGATGGGCTACAGGCGACTTTAGTCTGAATCTGACTGAGGATTCTTCAACCCGGGGTCGTGGGAAAAGTTGCCGGCAGTGAGCGCCGATTCGCAGCAAACGCCCGGTTTCATTGGGCAAAACACTAGGGGTAAGGGTTTGCCCTATACCGCAAACCTGCCAGACCTACGGCTTTTGTGCCTTGAACGAGGCCGCTTAATCCTCCATCATCCGTCACCTGCTTATTCAACGGACGGAATTCAAGGCATGCTGGACGCCAACGCAACCCACATCACCCTCACGCTTGAAGGCGCCAACGCCGACCTGCAAGTCCTCAGCTTCACCGGTCGCGAAGCCCTCAACGAACCGTTCCGTTTCGACCTCGAACTCGTCAGCGCCCGCCCCGACCTCAAACTCGAAGAGCTGCTGCACAAGCCCGGCGTCCTGACTTTCG